>NZ_JBVHEP010000031.1:0-114963 GCF_055562795.1 Streptomyces sp. NPDC016851 | reverse complement strand
CGAGGAGACGACCAGCTGCTTGATGTTGAGGATCAGGTCGGTGACGTCCTCCTTGACGCCCGGCACGGTGGTGAACTCGTGCAGGACACCGTCGACGCGGACGGACGTGACCGCCGCACCCGGGATCGAGGACAGGAGCGTGCGGCGCAGGGAGTTGCCGAGGGTGTAACCGAAGCCCGGCTCCAGCGGCTCGATCACGAACCGGGAGCGGAACTCGTCGACGACCTCTTCGGTCAGGGACGGACGCTGAGCAATCAGCACGGGGTGTGGCCTCCAGGGGGTTCGGCGCCCGCTATGTGACGCCGTGTACACCATGAAGGGTACGGGTGCGACCGGCGATGCGGTCTCCGCGTCCACGGGCCCGTCTCCTGCCAGGGGCGAACACGACTCGTTCACCATGTGGAGTTCCGGCTCCTGATGGGGGAGATTCCGGATGCGTTCAGGCGAGTCGCGGCGAGCCACGGGGATCCCACCACGCTCGATGCCGCGAGAGGGACGAGAGCCGTTAGGTTGGGACCGGCCGTGTGAGATCCCGTGAGAGATGAGAGGGTCTGACGGGTGAGCGAGACACCACCGAACACCCTGCAATACCGCTTTGACGGGCCGGAAGAGGCCCCAGTCCTGATCCTGGGTCCCTCACTGGGTACCACATGGCACATGTGGGACCGCCAGATCCCCGAGCTGATCAAGCAGTGGCGTGTCTTCCGGTTCGATCTGCCGGGGCACGGCGGCGCTCCCGCGTACCCGGCGGGCTCGGTCACCGACCTCACCACCCGGCTGCTGGCCACCCTCGAAGGGCTCGGTGTGCAGCGCTTCGGCTACGCGGGCTGCGCGCTCGGCGGCGCGGTCGGCATCGAGCTGGCCCTGCGCCACCCCGAGCGGCTCGCCTCCCTCGCGCTGATCGCCGCCTCACCGCGCTTCGGCACGGCCGACGAGTTCCGGCAGAGAGGCGTGATCGTCCGTACGAACGGCCTCGACCCCATCGCCCGTACCGCGCCCGAGCGCTGGTTCACCGGCGGGTTCGCCGCCGCGCAGCCCGCGATCACCGAGTGGGCCGTGCAGATGGTGCGCACCACCGACCCCGGCTGCTACATCGCCGCCTGTGAGGCACTCGCCTCGTTCGACGTCCGCCCGGAGCTCGGACGGGTCGGCGTGCCGACGCTGGTCCTCGTCGGATCGGACGACCAGGTCACCGGCCCCGCCGAGGCCCGCACCCTGGTCGCCGGCATCCCGGACGCCCGCCTCGCCGTCGTCCCCGGCGCCTCCCACCTGGTGCCGGTGGAGCAGCCCGCGGCCGTCACCGACCTGCTGGTGCGGCACTTCTCCACCGCCTGGCAGCCCGCCTTCGAGACCTCCACCGGCCAGACCGCCCTGCCCGCGGCCGCCGTCAAGCCGGTCCTGTCCGCCGCCCCCGCGCAGCCCCTCCAGACCGGGCCCGTCGCCGAGATCGCCCCGGTCGTGCCGCCGCAGCCCCAGGGCCGGCCCGACCCCTACGACGCCGGGCTCAAGGTCCGCCGCGAGGTGCTGGGCGACGCACACGTCGACCGGGCGCTGGCACAGGCCGACGAGTTCTCCGGCGACTTCCAGGAGTTCATCACCCGCTACGCCTGGGGCGAGGTCTGGGACCGCCCAGGCCTCGACCGGCGCACCCGCAGCTGCGTCACCCTCACCGCCCTGGTCGCCGGCGGCCACCTGGACGAGCTGGCCTTCCACACCCGCGCCGCCCTGCGCAACGGCCTCACCCCGGGCGAGATCAAGGAGGTCCTCCTCCAGGCGGCCGTCTACTGCGGCGTACCGGCGGCGAACAGCGCGTTCAAGGTCGCCCAGCAGGTGATCCGCGAGGAGACCACGCCCCAGGAGTGACCCCGCGGGGGAGCGCGGAGGCAGGATGGAATCATGAAGCTCACGAAGAAGTCGCACTCCTGCGTCCGCCTCGAAAAGGACGGTCAGACCCTCGTCCTCGACCCCGGCGGGTTCAGCGAGGAGGACGCCGCGCTCGGCGCGGACGCGATCCTCGTCACCCACGAGCACCCCGACCACTTCGACGAGTTCCGGCTGCGCGCCGCGATGGAGAACAACCCGGCCGCGCGGATCTGGACCCTGAAGTCCGTCGCCGAGAAGATCTCCTCGGCGTTCCCCGGCCGCGTCCACACCGTCGGCCACGGCGACACCTTCACCGCCGCCGGCTTCGACGTCCAGGTCCACGGCGAGCTCCACGCGGTGATCCATCCGGACATCCCGCGGATCACCAACGTCGGCTACCTCGTCGACGGCGGCAAGGTCTTCCACCCCGGCGACGCCTTCACCGTTCCCGGCCACCGGGTCGAGACGCTGATGCTCCCGGTGATGGCCCCCTGGAGCAAGATCTCGGAGGTGATCGACTACGTCCGCGAGGTCAGGCCGCAGCGCGCCTACGACATCCACGACGCCTACCTCACCGATCTCGCCCGCCCGATCTACGACCGCCAGATCGGGCAGCTCGGCGGCTCCGAGCACCTGCGGCTGACGTCTGGGGACTCCGCCGAGGTCTGAGGCCGAAGGGGACCGGGCCGCGTTGTCAGACCCGCCGGGTAGGTTGTGGGACATGCGCATCGCGACCTGGAACGTGAACTCGATCACCGCCCGCCTGCCGAGGCTCCTGGCCTGGCTGGAGAGCAGCGGCACGGACGTGCTGTGCCTCCAGGAGGCCAAGGTCGCCGAGGACCAGTTCCCGGCGGAGCAGCTGCGCGAGCTGGGCTACGAGTCGGCGGTCCACGCGACCGGCCGGTGGAACGGCGTGGCGGTGCTCTCCCGCGTCGGCATCGAGGACGTCGTCAAGGGCCTGCCCGGCGACCCCGGGTTCGACGGCTCGGTGGAGCCCCGCGCCATCTCGGCGACGTGCGGCCCGCTGCGCGTCTGGTCGGTCTACGTGCCGAACGGCCGCGAGGTGGACCACCCCCACTACGCCTACAAGCTCCAGTGGTTCGAGGCCCTCAAGGCGGCCGTCGCCGGAGACGCGTCCGGCAGCCGCCCGTTCGCGGTGATGGGCGACTACAACGTGGCGCCGACGGACGACGACGTCTACGACCGCGCGGCCTTCGAGGGCTCCACCCACGTCACGCCGGCCGAGCGCGCCGCCCTCGCCTCCCTGCGCGAGGCGGGCCTGTCCGATGTGGTCCCGCGGCCCCTGAAGTACGAGCACCCGTTCACGTACTGGGACTACCGCCAGCTCTGCTTCCCGAAGAACCGCGGCATGCGCATCGACCTGGTGTACGCCAACCAGCCGTTCACGAAGGCGGTGAAGGACGCGTACGTGGACCGCGAGGAGCGCAAGGGCAAGGGCGCGTCGGACCACGCACCGGTCGTGGTGGACCTCGACGTCTGAGGACTTCGCGGGAAGCGCCTAGAGCAACCGCAGGTCGACCGAGTCCGCCAGGGCCGCCAGCCCCGCGTCGCCCGGGTGCAGATGGTCCCCGCTGTCGTACACGGGCAGGATCCGGGACGGCCGCCCCGGGTCCCGGACCACCGCGTCGAAGTCGAGCACGCCGTCGAAGGCGCCGCCGTCCCGGATCCACTCGTTCACCGCGACCCGCTCGGCGTCCACGGCGGCCGTGCAGCGCGCCTCGCCCTCGCACGGCAGGATCGTCGCCGCGAGCATCCTGACGCCCCGGGCGTGCCCGCGGGCCGCCAGCTCCCGCAGGCCGGCGATCACCTGCTCCGCCGAGGTGTCCCACCGCAGGTCGTTGACGCCTTCGAAGACGATGGCCGTCCGCGCCGACGGCTGGGCGAGGACGTCCCGGTCGAACCGGTGCAGGGCACTCACGCCGGCCGCGTCCGTGGACACACCGTCGCCGGGGTACCGGTCGGTGACCACGCGGTTGCCCGAGATGCCCTGGTTCAGCACTCCGTAGCGCGGGACCGTGGTCTGCTTCAGCAGCCGGCCGGCCAGCACGTCCGGCCAGCGCCGGTTCGCGTCCACCGTGGACTTGTCGCCGTCGGTGATCGAGTCCCCGAGCAGCACCACGGACCCGGGCCCGCCGCTCACATCGACCCCGGCGAGCAGCGGCCGGCTGGTGATCTGGGAGGTGTACGCCCCCGCCGAGCCGTCCGCCGCGTGGTCGCCGGGTTCGCTGACGTACGACCGCTGCTGCGCGAGCCGGTGCACGGGCGCCGCCGCCACCGTGCCGGGCAGGTGGAAGCTCACCAGCAGGTTGGTGTCCGCGGGGACGGCGAAACCCAGGGGATCGCTGTACGCCTGGGCCCCGGCCGGGATCTCCACACTTCCCGCACCGCCGAAGGTCAGCGGCACCGGCGTCCCGCGCGCCGCCGCGCCCGACGCCTGCACGGCGATGGACGCGCTGCCGATCCGGACCGGCGCCGCCGCGAAGGTGTTGTCGAACCGCACCCGCACCCGGGGCCCGCCCGCCGACGTGTGCACGACCAGCCGCAGCGTCCGGTCCGTCCAGGGCCCCACGGCGGTGTAGCCGCCGGTGGACGTCGCCCAACTGCCCGTCCAGCCCCGCGTCGCGGACCGTACCGACACCGCGAAGACGTGCAGCCCGGCCGCGTGCGGCAGCCGGACCGAGGCGACCGGGCGGCCCGGGACCAGCGGCACCGTCACGACGTACAGGCGGGCCCGCTCGGCGAGTTGCCCGCCGGGCGTGTTGATGTGCGGCAGGGCCACCGCCTTCGTGGCGAGCGGCCCGGTGCGCCAGTCGGGCGCGGTCAGCCGGTACCCGGAGCGCGTGCCGTTCGCGTAGGTGATCACGCCCGGGCCGCCCGTCTCGGTGCCGGCGGTGCCCGCCACCAGGAAGGCGAGGGCGTCCCCGCGCCCCGTGACCCGTACGTCCTGGCCGGCGGCGCGGACGTTGTCCGGCTCGCCGGGCTGCCGCCGCGGCCAGGTCAGCCGGGCCCCCTGGACGGTGAGGCCGCGGCCGGGCGTCCAGCCCGCGGCCGCGAGGTCCCGCGCCGACAGGGAGGCACCGGCGCCGTCGAAGTCGGCCTGCGCGGGCCGGCCGTCGTCGCTGACGGCGATGTTGTCGAACAGCCGCTCAAGCGGCACCGGCGCGGCCCGCCGCTCCTCGGCGGCCCGCGCCGAGACCGCCGGCATCAGGGACACGCACAGGGCCAGGACGACCAGGATCCCCCGGACACATCGGCGCACGGCCGACTCCTCCCGCTCATCGACACACGAACGCACCCAGACGAAACGCACGGACGGAACAGAAGACACGACGAGAGCCGAGACGCACGACGCCTGGTGAAACTAGGGAGACTTCAGGGACCCGTCAACGAGCCGAGGACGAACTCGGCGTGAACTCGTCAGGAATGGCGGGCCCGCGCGCCTGTGGTGCGTATGGCGGTACGAATGACACGCTGGACGTATGAACATCCCTTTCCTGGGCAACCGGCGCCGGAAGCTCGGGGTTCCCGATCCGGCTGGCATCGCGGAACTCCTCGCCGAGTGTGAACTGCTCCGCTCCCAGGCGTCCCGGGCGGGTGTCCGGCTGGACGACTCGGCGGCCTCGCTGGAGGCGCTGGACCAGGTCGTGCCCCGCTGGCGGGACGACGAGGAGACCCTGACCTGGCTCGGCAACGACGCCGGGCTCTACCTGGGCACCGTCATCGTGCGCACCGTACCGGGAGCCGCCTGGGAGATCCGGCCCGACGGGCAGCCGGTCGTGCGGCTCGCCTCCGGCCGGGAGTTCGACGTCGTGGACTCCGGTCACGAGTGGGCCGCGAACGGGGTGCCCGAGCTGTCCCAGCTGTACGCGGAAGTCGCGGAGTCGTGAGTCCCATGGCCACAACCTTTGGCCCAAAGTTCGCCGTAAATACGGCTAATGATCGAAAAGTGCGTGTCGCCCGACAAGTCCGATCTTGCCTGGATACGTTGCGGCAACCACCACACAGCTGAGAGTGAGTAGGGCTGAGCATGGCCGTCGATCCGCTGATCGAGCTGCGTGACGTCAACAAGCACTTCGGGGAGCTGCATGTCCTCCAGGACATCAACCTCACCGTCGGCAGGGGGGAGGTGGTCGTCGTCATCGGCCCCTCCGGGTCGGGAAAGTCGACACTGTGCCGGGCGATCAACCGCCTGGAGACCATCGAGTCCGGACAGATCATCCTCGACGGGCAGCCGCTGCCGGAGGAGGGCAAGCCCCTCGCGCGGCTGCGCGCCGACGTCGGGATGGTCTTCCAGGCGTTCAATCTCTTCGCCCACAAGACCGTCCTGCAGAACCTCACCCTGGGGCAGGTCAAGGTGCGCGGGCGCAAGAAGGAGGACGCGGACAAGCGCTCCCGTGAACTGCTCGACCGGGTCGGCGTCGCCGACCAGGCGGACAAGTACCCGGCGCAGCTCTCCGGCGGCCAGCAGCAGCGCGTGGCCATCGCCCGCGCCCTGGCCATGGAGCCCAAGGCGATGCTCTTCGACGAGCCGACCTCGGCCCTAGACCCGGAGATGATCAACGAGGTACTCGAGGTCATGAAGCAACTGGCCCGCGAGGGCATGACCATGATCGTCGTCACCCACGAGATGGGCTTCGCCCGCTCGGCCGCCAACCGTGTCGTCTTCATGGCCGACGGCCGGATCGTCGAGGACCGCACCCCCGACGAGTTCTTCACCAACCCCACCAGCGACCGCGCCAAGGACTTCCTCTCCAAGATCCTCAAGCACTGAACGGGCGGGCACCGGACGGCTCATCGCATCGGACCTCGACTACGATGTGCCCTTCATCCCTGTCGGAGAGGGGGACTTCGCCGAATTCCGCCGATCCCGCCCGGGATGAGCAGACCGCCCGCCCGGCCTGCGGGCCATTCCCACCGGGTGCGGCCCCCACGGCCCTGTCGGCCACGGGGGCGGCGGTTCACATCGGCCAGGCCCGTCCGGCGGCAGCCGGAGATCACTGCTCGCGCAGCGGAACCGACACGTACGACGGGTCGTTCGCCGGCGAGGAGAAGGTCAGCTGCGCGCCGGACGGGTTGTGCTCGATGTAGAGCGGGTCGACCGTGTCGACGACCAGGGCGAGGCGATGCCCGGCCGGGACGTCGTAGGCCGTGGAGTACAGCTCCAGGTCGACGCCGAACGGCTTTCCGGGGGTGCGCCCGTGGAAGGTGTACGGCGCGTTGGTGACCAGCTTGCCGAGGCCGAGCGGCCCCACGTCGTACAGATAGGCGACGAGGGTGCCGCTCTCCTTGGTCGGGGTGAGGGTCGTGTGCAACTTCGCCGTCCCGCGCACCTGCTGGGCCGTGGCGTACTTCTCCGACTGCCACACGGCGGCCCAGCGGCGGGGGAGCAGGGGGATCGAGGCCATCGGGGGCAGCTGGGCCACCTGGTCGAGGATGCTGGACAGGAAGACGACTCCGCCGTCGGCGCCCGAGTTCACGTTCGTGCGGATCGTGGTCGTGCCGGCGAGGGCGAGCTTCCGGTGCGTCGCGCCGGCCGACTTCCAGTCCGGGTAGCCCTCGTAGCCGCCCGCGGAGCGGGACTTCAGCTGGACGGGCTGCTCCCGGTCGATGCCGTTGTCCTCGCCCCGCAGGTAGTGGTCGAACCAGCGCTCGGTGTCCTTCCACACGTCGTTGGGCAGCCCGAACAGGCCGGTCAGCTCGGCGGTGGCGTGGTCCCCGGGCCGCATCTCCAGCCGCTTGGGGCCGGTCAGCTTCTCGTAGAAGTCGGCGTACTGGTTGGGCGGGAAGACCGTGTCGCCCCAGGCGTTGGCGAGCATGATCGCCGCGCCGTTCTTGTTGATCTGGTCGACGTAGGTCGCAGCGGAACGTTTCTTCCCCCAGGCGACGAGTTCCGGCTCCTTCGCCAGGTTGGAGGCGTAGAAGTCGTCGAAGGTCTGCCGGAGTTCGGCGCTCTGCCGGCCCGTCACCACGCTCGCGCCGTCCAGCAGGGCGGCCGCCTGGACGTGCTGGGTGCGCCCGGAGTAGATCGAGTCGATCAGGTCGGCCCAGCCGCTCAGTGAGGCGACCGCCTTGACGCGTTTGTCGTGCGCGGCGGTGAGCAGGCTGATGCCGGCGCCGTACGAGACGCCCGCCATGCCGATGTGCCCGGCGTCCGAAGGGGTGTGGGCGAGCGCCCAGTCGATGACCTTCGAGGCGTCGGCCACGTCGGGCGGGCCCGCGACTTCTATCTCGCCGCCCGACTGCCAGAAGCCGCGCACGTTGTAGGTGACGACGACGTACCCGGAGTCGGCGAGCTTCTGGGCCTGGGCCAGATACTCGACCTGGGGCAGACCCCAGCTCGTGGGCATGACGAGCAGCGGGTAGCGGCGCGTGCCGTCGGCGCCGGCCGGGGTGACGACGTTGGCCTTGAGGCCGGTGCCGCCGTCGCCCGCGATGTCGACGAACCGGACCGGGTTCGGCGCCGCCTGTGCGGTGGGGGCGAGTCCGAGGGCGGTGCCGGCGACCAGGGTCGCCGAGACGGCGCCTACGGCGGTGGTGCGCAGGGCCTTGCGGTGGAGTCCCACGGGTCACTCCTCACTCGTGTCAGTGCAAAGTGACCAGACGGTAACCTCGCCCCCTTACCAGTGGTAACCCGTCGGTAAGTTACGTGCCAGTAACGATTGTTGATAAGTGGAGGACTTCAGGAGGCACGGTGGCTGTTGCGTGGAGCCGACGTCGCCGCGGCGGGCAGCGGTGTCTGGGCCGCGCGCGTCACGTCCTCCACCATCTCGACGACATCCGGCCCGTACGCCTGTGAATTGATCACCTTCAGCAGCAGCACGAACGAGTTGTTGCCGTACTTGCGCGCCAACCGCTCGTGATGGCGGGCGAGATAGCGGGTGGTGGCCTGGTTGGTGATCGACGTCTGGCCGCAGAAGAGGAAGACGGGGCGGGGATGCTGGCTCCGCTCCGCCGTGAGCCGGGCGAGCAGCGCGTACTCCTCCCTGCCGTTCTCCACGCGGTAGCGCTCGGAGCCGATCAGGAACGAGCCCCGGTCCGGGCTCGGTTCCGCGTCCACGTTCACCCGCACACCGGGCAGCAGGGAGGACAGGTGCGCCGCCATACGGCGGTTGGACGCCGGGCCGCCCACGCAGAACTCGGTGCGCTCACCGAATCCCTGACGTGCCGTGTCGTGCGGGAGGATCTGGGCGTGGGCGTTGCAGTCCTTGATCAGCGCGGCGAGTTCGAGCAGCGCGAACACGTCGTAGCGCATCACGGCGAACTCGGGCCCCGCGGCGTTCCGGTTCACCACCAGCAGCGATTCCGAGTTGTCGGGCAGTCCGAAGAAGGCCTGCTTCCGGCGGAGCTTGCGCTTCCACAGGTAGGTGCGGGCCACCCAGCCGAGCGCGGCGCTGATACCCGCCGCGACCACGCCCAGGACGATGTTGCGCACGTCGTCATTCATGGGCGCGCATGGTAGCGGGCCCGACGCACCGGTGTTCGAGGCATTCCTGACGCGGCCATGGCGATGAATTAAGCTGCGCGGACGGCCTTTGACTGGAGGTGCGGATGCGTCGCCCTGTCGCACGGAATCTGACGGTCCTGGCGGTTTCTGCCGCCGTGGTGGTGTCGGTGGGAGGGGCGGCGCCGCCCGCCGCGCAGAGTACCGGCGGTGAGAAAACGCCCCTGGCCGTCGGCTACGGCGGCGCCGTCTCCAGCGTCGACCGGGACGCCTCCGCGGCCGGGCTCGAGGTGTTGCGCAAGGGCGGCAACGCCGTCGACGCGGCCGTCGCCACGGCCGCCGCGCTCGGTGTCACCGAGCCCTACTCGGCCGGCGTCGGCGGAGGCGGCTACTTCGTCTACTACGACGCCAAGTCCCGTACGGTCCGCACCATCGACGGCCGGGAGACCGCCCCGCTGACCGCCGACAAGAACCTGTTCGTCGAGAACGGCAAGCCCGTCCCCTTCTCCCAGGCCGTCAGCAGCGGCCTGAGCGTCGGCACCCCGGGCACACCCGCCACCTGGCAGACGGCGCTCGACCGGTGGGGCAGCAAGCGGCTCGCGAGCGTCCTGAAACCGGCCGAGCGGCTCGCCCGTGACGGCTTCACGGTCGACGAGACCTTCCGCTCGCAGACGGCCTCCAACGAGACCCGCTTCCGCTACTTCCCGGACACCGCCGAGCTGTTCCTGCCCGGCGGGCGACTCCCCGTCGTCGGCTCCACCTTCAAGAACCCCGACCTCGCCCGCACCTACGCGGAGCTGGCCCGCAAGGGCGTCGGCGCGCTCTACCGCGGGGACATCGGCCGGGACGTCGTCGACACGGTCAACAAACCGCCCGTGGATCCCGCCTCGGGCTGGAACGCCCGCCCCGGCGACCTGTCCGAGCGGGACCTGGCCGCGTACCGCCCCAAGCTCCAGGCACCCACCAAGTCCTCGTACCGCGGCCTCGGCGTCTACTCGATGGCGCCGTCCTCCTCCGGCGGCACGACGGTCGGCGAGGCGCTCAACATCCTGGAGCGGACCGACCTGTCGAAGGCGAGCCAGGCCAAGTATCTGCACCGCTACATCGAGGCCAGCCGGATCGCTTTCGCGGACCGGGGGAGGTGGGTCGGTGACCCGGCGTTCGAAGACGTACCGACGAAGGAGTTGCTGTCCCAGCGGTTCGCCGACTCGCGTGCGTGCCTGATCAAGGACGACGCGGTGCTCACGAGTCCTGTGGCGCCGGGTGATCCGCGCGACCCCGAGCGGTGCGGCTCCGGCGGTACGGCCGCTCCGACCACGTACGAGGGCGACAGCACCACGCATCTGACGGTGGCCGACAAGTGGGGGAACGTCGTCGCCTACACGCTCACCATCGAGCAGACGGGCGGCAGCGGGATCACCGTGCCGGGGCGGGGGTTCATCCTCAACAACGAGCTGACGGACTTCTCCTTCACCCCGGCGAATCCCGCCGTGCACGACCCGAACCTGCCGGGTCCGGGGAAGCGGCCGCGGTCGTCGATGTCGCCGACGATCGTGCTCGACCGGCATGACCGGCCCGTGGTGGCGCTGGGGTCGCCGGGTGGGGCGACGATCATCACGACGGTCCTGCAGACGCTCACCGGGTTCCTCGACCGGGGGCTGCCGCTCGTCGACGCGATTGCCGCGCCGCGGGCCAGTCAGCGGAATGCCGCGCAGACCGAGCTGGAACCGGGGCTCGACAGTGGTGTGAAGAAGCAGCTCGAAGCGATCGGGCACTCCTTCAAAGCCAACCCGGAGATCGGTGCGGCTACGGGGGTTCAGCGGTTGCCGGGTGGGAAGTGGCTGGCAGCCGCGGAGACCGTACGGCGGGGTGGGGGATCGGCGATGGTGGTGCGGCCTGTGCGTTGAGTCCCGTCTGACGGGGCGTGGGGGTTGGTCGCGCAGTTCCCCGCGCCCCCTAAGGCGTTGCCGTCTCCTGCGTTTGAAACTTCAGGCGGCCGTCCTCTACGTCCACCGTGACCCGGCCGCCTTCTTCGACGCGGCCGTCCAACAACAGTCGTGACAGCTCGTTGTCCACCTCGCGCTGGATCGTGCGGCGCAGTGGGCGGGCGCCGTACTCCGGCTGGTAGCCGTGTTCGGCCAGCCATTCCACCGCACGGTCGGTGAAGGTCACCGAGATGCCCTTGGTCTGGACGAGGGACCTGGTGCGGTCCAGCAGGAGGTTGGTGATCCGGCGGAGCTGTTCCGTGCTGAGCTGGCGGAAGACGACGATCTCGTCGATGCGGTTGAGGAACTCGGGGCGGAAGTGCTCACGCAGGGGGCGCAGGATCTGTTCGCGCCGGGCCTCCTCGTCCGCGTCCGCGCCGCCCGACGCGAAGCCCACGGAGGCGCCGCGGCGGGTGATCACCTCGGAGCCGAGGTTGCTGGTCATCACGATGACGGTGTTGGTGAAGTCGACCGTGCGGCCCTGGGAGTCGGTGAGCCGGCCGTCGTCGAGGACCTGCAGCAGGATGTTGAAGACGTCCGGGTGGGCCTTCTCCACCTCGTCCAGCAGGAGCAGCGAGTACGGGTGCCGGCGGACGACCTCGGTGAGCTGCCCGGCCTCCTCGTGGCCGACGTAGCCGGGTGGGGCGCCGACCAGGCGGCTGACGGTGTGCCGTTCCTGGTACTCGCTCATGTCGAGGCGGACCATGCGGTCCTCGCTGCCGAACAGGGCCTCGGCGAGCGCCCGGGCCAGCTCCGTCTTGCCGACGCCGGTCGGGCCGAGGAACAGGAAGCTGCCGATCGGCCGGTCGGGGCTGGCCAGCCCGGCGCGGGAGCGCAGCACCGCGTCCGAGACGACCCGCACGGCCTCGTCCTGGCCGACCACCCGCTCGTGCAGATGTTCCTCCAGGTGCAGCAGGCGGTCCTTCTCCTCCTGGGTGAGGCTGCTGACCGGGATGCCGGTCTGCCGGGACACCACCTCGGCGATGGCCTCGGCCTCGACCACCAGGTCCTGGCCCTCGTCGATCTCGTGGTCGCCGCCCGCCTGGGTGATCCGCAGCTTCAGGTCCATGATCCGGTCGCGCAACTGGGTGGCCTGCTCGTACTGCTCGTCCGCGACCGCCTGGTCCTTGTCCCGGGTCAGCTGCTCAAGCTCCCGCTCCATGCCCCGTACGTCGGTGCCCTTGGTACGGGCGCGCAGCCGCACCCGGGCACCGGCCTGGTCGATCAGGTCGATCGCCTTGTCCGGCAGCCGGCGGTCGGTGAGATAGCGGTCGGACAGCTCGACGGCGGCGACCAGGGCCTCGTCGGTGTAGCGGACCTGGTGGTGGGCCTCGTAACGGTCCTGGAGACCGCGCAGGATCTCGATCGCGTCCGCAGCGGTCGGTTCCGGCACCATGATCGGCTGGAAGCGGCGGGCCAGCGCCGCGTCCTTCTCGATCCGGCGGTACTCCTCCAGGGTGGTGGCGCCCACGATGTGCAGCTCGCCGCGGGCGAGGGCCGGCTTGAGGATGTTGCCGGCGTCCATGGAGCTGCCGTCGCCACCGCCTGCACCGGCGCCCACGACCGTGTGCAACTCGTCGATGAAGATGATCAACTGCTCGGAGTGGGCGCGGATCTCGCCGACGATGTTGTTCATCCGCTCCTCGAAGTCACCCCGGTAGCGGGTGCCCGCGACCACGCCCGTCAGGTCCAGGGCGACCACGCGGCGCCCGGTCAGCACGTCGGGCACGTCCCCCTCGGAGATGCGCTGGGCCAGCCCCTCCACGATGGCGGTCTTGCCGACGCCCGCGTCACCGATCAGTACCGGGTTGTTCTTGCCGCGGCGGGAGAGGACCTCGACGGTCTGCTCGATCTCCTCGTCCCGGCCGATCACCGGGTCGATACGGCCCTGCCGGGCCAGCTCGGTGAGGTCGCGGCCGTACTTGTCGAGGGTCGGCGTGTTCGTCGGGCGCGGCCGCTCGGCCTGCGGGGCCTCCGGCGCCTCGGGGGGTTCCGAGGGGGCGAAGCGGGCCGCGTTCAGGATGTGCCCGGCGGCCGAGTCGGGGTTCGAGGCCAGGGCGCTGAGCACGTGCTCCGGCCCGATGTAGCCGTAGCCGCGGGCCCGGGCCATGTCGTGCGCGTCCAGCAGGGCGCGCTTGGCGGCCGGGGTGAGGGAGAGCGCGGTCGGCGGCGGTGCGTCGTCCGGGGCGTGCTGGGCCGGGCCCGACCGCTCGTCGATCTGCGATGCCAGAGAGTCGGGGTTCGCGCCCGCCTTGGTGAGCAGGGTCCGCGTGGGTTCGGTGGCGAGCGCCGCCCGCAGCAGGTGTTCCGTGTCGAGATCCCGGCTGCCGTGCTCGGCGGCGTACTGGGCGGCGCCGCGGACGAGTTCCCGGGCCGGCTGGCTGAGCAGCCGACCGATGTCGATCTGCCGGGGACCGGGACGCGGTCCGCCGAAGAAGCGTGCGAGGAATTCTCCGAAGGGATCCGAGCCGTAGCCCTCCGGGCTGCTGAAGCCGCTGCTCATGGGCCTTCCGTTCCCGGCGTCCCCGGCGCGCGGGCGGGGGGACGCCCTCGCTGGTCGACGTGCCGGGGTCGGGTAACCCGGGTGGCAGCCCGTTACACCTGGGGCGCGCTCGTAGAACACCTTCGCACGATCGCGGACAAGGGGCACCTTCGGGGCGTACCTGGGTAATCCCGGCAGATCTCAGCGTGCGGTCAGGGTGATCTCAGCGTGCGGTCAGGATCCTCGGCCCCGCGTCCGTGATCGCCACCGTGTGCTCCGCGTGGGCCGCGCGGGAGCCGTCGTCCGTCATCAGGGTCCAGCCGTCGGGGGCCGGGTGGAAGGTGTCGATACCGCCCGCGATGACCATGGGTTCGATCGCCAGCGCCATGCCGTGCCTCAGGCGCATCCCGCGCCCCGGCCTGCCCTCGTTCGGCACTCCGGGGTCCTCGTGCATCCGGCGGCCGATGCCATGGCCGCCGAAACCGTCGGGGATGCCGTAGCCCGCGGCGCGGCAGACGGTGCCGATCGCGTGCGCGATGTCGCCGATGCGGTTGCCGACGACGGCGGCCTCGATGCCGGCTTCGAGGGCCCGCTCGGCGGTCTCGATCAGGCGCAGGTCGGCCTCGCGCGGGGTGCCCACGATGAAGCTGAGGGCCGAGTCACCGACCCAGCCGCCCAGTTCCGCGCCGAAGTCGATGGAGACCAGGTCATGCGCCACCTCGTCCAGCTCCAACAGGGAGACGCCCACGTCAGCGGCCTTCTGCGCGGCCGTCAGGGCGCGGGCCACGACCTGGCCCGCTTCGTGCATCGCATCGATCGACACATCGGTCTTCAGCTCAACCATTCCAATTACTATACCGGTATTAGAATGGGTGGCATGGTGCGCACCCCTCTCACCCCCGAAGAGCGCGAACGCGGCGAACGGCTCGGCCGGCTGCTGCGTGAGGCGCGTGGCGACCGGAGCATGGCGGAGGTCGCGGCGAAAGCGGGCGTCTCCCCGGAGACGCTCCGGAAGATCGAGACCGGTCGGGCTCCGACCCCGGCCTTCTTCACCGTGGCCGCGCTGGCCGGCGCGCTCGGGCTGTCGATGGACGAGTTGGCCGGGCGGTGCGTGCTGGTGCCGGTCTGACGACGCGGTGCTGAGGCTCCTGCGCCGCGTGTGAAAACTCCCCGTAGCACAGCTGTAACACGACTGGTGTTGCCTACTGGTCGGAGTGCTCCGGTCGGGCGGGAGTTGAGCGATGACGGCGGATCGACTCCCAAGTGAAGTACGGGAGTTCGCGCATTACCTGGAGGGTCTGCTGGCACGCCTGGACCCGTCCGGGGGCTGGTGCGCGGTGTTCTGGCAGCGTGACCCGGAGGGCATGCGGGCCTGTCTCGACGGGCGTGAGATGCCGCCGTGGGACGTGGTCGAGGCGCTGTTGCAGGACCTGGCCGGGCAGTACGGCCCGGGGGGCGCGGGCCCGGAGACGGAACGCGCCCGGTCCCTGCACGCCGCCGCGCTCGCCGCGTACGACGCCCGGCCCGGTGGCCGTGACGCCCTCGGGGACCGGCTCGACGTCATGCTCCGCGAACAGAAATACGCCGCCGAACGCCGGGCGGAACTGACCCGCCTCCTCGCCACCGCCGCGACCCGCGAAGAGGCCGACGCCTTCCGTCTCGACTTCGCCTGGGCCCACGACGACCACCGACGCGCGACGGCGCGCTGCGCGGAACTCCGGGCCCGGATGGCCGACTTGGACCGCCGCGAGCGGGGCGTGTCCCGCGGGGTGTGGGGCGACGGACGGGTGGATGGCACGTCGGGGGCTCCCGCGGGCGCGTCCAGTGGCACGGACGCGACGTCAGGCGGACCCGACGACGGTGCCTGGTCGGGCGCATGGCGCCCCGGGACGAACGACGGAGGCGCAGGGGCGCCGGACGGGGCGTCGCGAGCAGGACCGGCCGGGTGGGTGGGCTCCGGTGCCGCGGCGGAGGGTACTTCGGGAGCAGGGACGGGTAGGAGTGCGGGCCCTGGTGCGGCTGGGGACGGGGCTTTGGGAACAGGAGCGGCCAGGTGGCAAAGCGCTGGTGCCGCGGCGGACGGTGGCCGGCCGGTAAGGGCCGACGGGTACACGCCCGCCGGCCCGGCACCGGACAGCGGCCGTATGCGATCGGCCCCTGGCGGCCCGTATGACCCGGGCACGCCTGACACGCCGTGGCACGCCGAGGCCCCGGCGCCAGGCGCGACGGGCGCGGCCGGCCATGACGACCCCCGCCATACGGACTCCGGGGCGGCCCCGGCCGGGCGGCCCGACACCCAGGACGGCGAGTTCCAGGCTGGGCGTGCCGCCTTTCGGGAGGCCGGGTCCGGTGGTGCCTCCGGCGCGTTCGCGGCTCCGCTGGATCGGGCCGAGGTCCGGGAGGGCGGCGAGTTCGAGGCGGGGCGTGCCGCCTTTCGGGAGGCCGGGTCCGGTGGTGCCTCCGGCGCGTTCGCGGCTCCGGTGGGTCGGGCCGAGGTCCGGGAGGGCGGCGAATTCGAGGCTGGGCGTGCCGCCTCGCCGGAAGCCGCGTCTGGCAGGGCCCCTGGCGCGTTCGCGGCTCCGGGCAGCGGGGGTGATGGGCGCGGTGGCGGGCATCCGGGCGGCGCGGCTGCCCCGCGGGAGGGTGCGGCCGGTGCCCGTGACCGGGAGTATCAGGCAGGTTGGGCGGCCTCCCGGGAGGCCGCGTCTGACGGCGCCTCCGGCGCGTTCGCGGCTCCGGTTCGAGGGAGCGGTGGGCGTGACGGCGAGTATCCGGGGGACGGGGTCGGCACAGCCGAACCCCTCACCCCCAAGCAACGCAAACGCCGCCGCGGCAGTGCCCGTTTCGCCGGGATGGTCGAGGAGGACGCCGCACCCGTCGTCGTGCCGCCCGCTGCCGTGCCACTGCTTCCTGAACCCGCCCCCGTGACCGGCCGCCGTAAGCTGCGTGGTGCGCGGTTCGCGGGGGCCGCCGACGAAGTCGTGGGGGAGGAGCGCACGGAGCCGCGGGTCGCGGCCGTCGGGGTGGAGGAGCGGAGGGACGTCGTGCGGGCCGTCGAGGCCCTCGCGCGGCTGCGCAAGGAAGGCCGCAGCGGCGAGGCCCATGCTCTGCTGGTCGAGGCCGCGTCCTGGGCCCCGGCCCGGTTCCCGCTGCTCGCGCAGGAACTGGAGCGGGCCGGGCTCGGTGCGGACTGGCAGACGCTGCTCTGGGAGGCCGGCTCGCTCCCCGCCGGGCGGCTGGTCGCCGCGGCGGACGCGCTGGCCGCGGCCGGCCGCGCGGGCGACGGACAGCAGATCCTGCGGCAGGGAGTCGGCCGGCCCCCGGGCGAGATCGGAGAAGCCGTCCTCGCACTCGTCGCCGAGGGACGTCACCGCGAGGTGCGCGTGCTGCTCGACGCGTACGTCACGGCCCGCACGCCCGAGGAGGCGGCCCGCAGCGCCGAGCCCGGTCCGCAGACCCTCGTACCGCTCCTGCTGGAGGCCGCCCGGGGCATGTCGGACGAGCGCCGCCGGGACCTCGTGCACGCCCTGCGAGTCGCCGGATTCCCTGCCTGACCGGGCATGCCGTGCTCCCGGCGACTCACCCACAGGAGTGCGAATGGCGCCCGGCACCGCGGGTTGGCGACGATGGTCTTGGCAAGCCCGGGCCGGAGGCTTACGTTCGTGGCTCTACGGCCCGCTTCTACGGGCGTAGAGGCGCTGACGTCGCGTCGAAGGAGCAGCTCATGGCCAACGTCGTACGTGCCGCCCTGGTCCAGGCCACCTGGACCGGCGACACCGAGTCCATGGTGGCGAAACACGAGGAGCACGCCCGCGAGGCGGCCCGCCGGGGCGCGAAGATCATCGGTTTCCAGGAAGTCTTCAACAGCCCCTACTTCTGTCAGGTCGAGGAGCCGGAGCACTACCGCTGGGCCGAGCCCGTGCCCGACGGGCCGACCGTGCGGCGCATGCGGGCCCTCGCGCGCGAGACCGGCATGGTGATCGTCGCGCCGGTGTTCGAGGCGGAGCAGCCCGGCTTCTACTACAACACCGCGGCCGTGATCGACGCCGACGGCACCTACCTCGGCAAGTACCGCAAACACCACATCCCGCAGCTCAAGGGCTTCCGCGAGAAGTTCTACTTCAAGCCCGGCAACCTCGGCTGGCCCGTCTTCGACACGGCGGCCGGCAAGGTCGGCGTCTACATCTGCTACGACCGCCACTTCCCGGAGGGCTGGCGGCAACTCGGCCTGTACGGAGCCCAGCTCGTCTACAACCCCTCCGCCACCCACCGCAGCCTGTCGTCCCACCTGTGGCGGCTGGAACAGCCCGCGGCCGCCGTCGCCAACGGGTACTACATCGCCGCCATCAACCGCGTCGGACAGGAGGAGTACGGCGACAACGACTTCTACGGGACGAGCTACTTCGTCGACCCCCGCGGGCAGTTCGTGGGCGACGTCGCCAGCGACAGCCAGGAGGAGCTCGTGATCCGCGACCTGGACCTCGACCTCATCGAAGAAGTGCGGCAGACGTGGGCCTTCTACCGCGACCGCCGCCCCGACGCCTACGAAGGACTGGTGCAGCCGTGACCAACGACCTGCTGGGCCGCCACCGGGCCGTGCTCCCCGACTGGCTCGCCCTCTACTACGAAGACCCCCTGGAGATCACCCACGGCGAGGGCCGTCACGTCTGGGACGCCCACGGCAACCGGTACCTCGACTTCTTCGGCGGCATCCTCACCACGATGACCGCGCACGCCCTGCCCGAGGTGACCAAGGCGGTGAGCGAGCAGGCCGGGCGGATCGTCCACTCCTCGACCCTGTACCTCAACCGGCCGATGGTGGAACTCGCTGAGCGGGTAGCCCAGTTGAGCGGCATCCCGGACGCCCGCGTCTTCTTCACCACCTCCGGCACCGAGGCCAACGACACCGCCCTGCTGCTCGCCACCACGTACCGGCGCAGCAACACCGTCCTGGCGATGCGCAACAGCTACCACGGACGCTCCTTCAGCTCCGTGGGCATCACCGGCAACAGCGGCTGGTCCCCGACCTCCCTGTCCCCGCTCCAGACGCTCTACGTCCACGGCGGCGTGCGCACGCGCGGCCCGTTCGCCCATCTCGACGACGACGCCTTCATCGCCGCCTGCGTCGACGACCTCGTCGACCTGCTCGGCCACACCCGCCCCCCGGCCGCGCTGATCGCCGAACCCGTCCAGGGCGTCGGCGGCTTCACCGCACCCCCGGACGGGCTGTACGCCGCGTTCCGCGAGGTGCTGCACGAGCGCGGCATCCTGTGGATCGCCGACGAGGTGCAGACCGGCTGGGGCCGCACCGGCGAGCACTTCTGGGGCTGGCAGGCTCACGGGCGCAGCGGGCCGCCGGACATCATGACCTTCGCCAAGGGCATCGGCAACGGCATGTCCATCGGCGGTGTCGTCGCCCGCTCCGAGATCATGAACTGCCTCGACTCCAACAGCATCTCCACGTTCGGCGGCACCCAGATCACCATGGCGGCCGGCCTCGCCAACCTCAACTACCTGCTGGAACACGACCTCCAGGGCAACGCACGGCGCGTCGGCGGCCTGCTCATCGAGCGGCTGCGGTCCGCCGCCGCGCACGTGCCGGCCGTACGCGAGGTGCGCGGACGCGGGCTGATGATCGGCATCGAGATCACCAAGCCGGGGACCGACGAGGCGGACCCGCAGGCCGCGGCGGCCGTCCTGGAGGCGGCCCGCGAGGGCGGCCTGCTGATCGGCAAGGGCGGCGGCCACAACACCAGCGCCCTGCGCGTCGCCCCGCCGCTGTCCCTCAACGTCGCGGAGGCCGAGGAAGGCGCCGCGATCCTCGAGAACGCTCTGAGGAGCATCCAGTAGCAGTGAACTGAACAGGGGAACGGCACCATGACCATCACCTTGGATTCCCTGGAACCCGCGCTGTCGGTCCGGCAGGTCCTCACCCTGGAGCGGGTGCTCGCCGGGGAGCCCGAGGTGGTGGCCGGCGCGAGCCATCTCGACCGGGCGGTGCGCTGGGTGCACGTCGCCGAGGCCGCCGACGTCGGCGTGATGCTCAGCGGCGGCGAGATGGTCCTCACCACCGGGGTGCTGCTCGCCGGCGACGAGGAGAAACAGGCCGAGTACGTCCGGTCGCTGCACCGCGCGGACGCCTCCGCCGTCGTCCTCGGACTCGGCCGCGCCTTCCCCGCCGCACCGGCCGTGATGCGCCGGGCGGCCGAGCGGTGCGGACTGCCGATGGTCGTCCTGCACCGGCCCTTCCCCTTCGCCGAGCTGACCGAGGAGGTCCAGTCACGGCTCGTGCGGCGCAAGTTCGCCGCCGTCAGCCTCTCCGAGGCCGTCCGCACCGAACTCACCGCCCTGATCACCGCGGGCGCCCCGCTGCAACGCCTGCTCGACGAGGTCGCCCGGCACAGCGCCTGCCCCGTCGTCGTCACCAACCTCGCCCACCGCGTCCTCGGCACGGCGGGGGAACGGCCCGCGGTGGACGACGTACTGCGCGACTGGGAGCGCATCGCCCGGCAGGCAGGCGGGACCGAGGGCGACGGCTGGATCCGGGCAGAACTGGGCGGACGCGGGGAGCGCTGGGGCCGGATCGTGCTGTGCGGCTACCGGGGCGACACTGCCACCGGACGGCTGCTGGCCGACCGCGCCGCCGAGGCCCTCGTCCTGCACCGCATGCTCGGCGGCGCCGCCGCCTGCTCCTGGGAGGAGCAGTCCGCACAGAGCCTGCTCACCGACCTGGTCAGCGGCGTCGTACCGGCACGGCAACTGCTGCCCCGAGCGCGCGCGGCCGGGCTGCCGGTCAACCGGCGGACGTTCGTGCCGCTGGTCGTCCGCGACGGCGACACCCCCCGGCTCGACCGGCTGCTGCGGCTGCTGGGCCTGCCCGGGCTGGTCGCCGAACTGGCCGACGGAGCCACCGCCGTACTGCTCAGCCTCCCGCGCGACCAGGACGCGGACGCCCTCGCCGCGCACTTCGCGACCCGGCTGCGCACCGAGTCCGGACCGGCCCGCACGGTCGTCGCCGCGGCCGATCCCCGGACCGCCTGGGACGACGTCCCCGCCGGGCTGCGCGAGGCCCGGCACGTGGCGGACGCCGTCGCCGACTCCGTCGCCGCCCTGGACCTCCCGCTGGTCGTCCGCCTGCGGGACGTCCACCTGCGGGGCCTGATCCGCCTGCTGCGCGACGACCCGCACGTGCAGTCCTTCGCGGAGCGGGAGCTGGACGGGCTGCTGTGCGAGACCGAGGAGGACCTGCTGTCCGTGCTGCGCACCTACCTCGCCACCGGCCGCAACAAGTCCCGGACCGCCCAGCTCCACCACGTCTCGCGGCCCGCCCTCTACCGCCGCCTGGAATCCATACAGGTCCGCCTCGGGGTGGACCTCGACGACTTCGAGCAGGCCGCCTCGGTGCACATCGCACTCCTCGCGCACGACGCGCAACAGCAGTGAAACACGCGACCACCTGGGAAAACGGCGGTGAAACATGGGCTCACGGCAGAGTGACACGGTGACACGCCGCACGCCCGCAGACGTGACACGGTGCAACTCAAAGAGCGCGTCCCGGCTTCCTAGGCTCACGGCACACCGAGCGACCGGAGGTCCCGATGAGCCGAGTGATCCGCGCCGCCGTCTTCCAGACCGCCTGGACCGGCGACAAGGAGTCGATGATCCAGGTCCACGAGCAGGCGGCCCGCGACGCCGCCGCGCAGGGCGCCCAAGTCCTGTGCTTCCAGGAGCTGTTCTACGGACCGTACTTCTGCCAGGTCCAGGACCCGGCCTTCTACGAGTACGCCGAGCAGATCCCCGAGGGCCCGATCGTCCGCCGCTTCCAGGCCCTCGCCAGGGAACTGGGCATCGTCCTGGTCCTGCCGATGTACGAGGAGGAACAGCCCGGCGTCCTCTACAACACCGCCGCCGTGATCGACGCGGACGGCTCCTACCTCGGCAAGTACCGCAAGACCCACATCCCGCAGGTCCAGGGCTTCTGGGAGAAGTTCTACTTCCGCCCGGGCAACAGCGGCTGGCCGGTCTTCGAGACCGCCGTCGGCAAGGTCGGCGTCTACATCTGCTACGACCGCCACTTCCCCGAGGGCTGGCGCGCGCTCGGCCTCGCGGGCGCCGAGATCGTCTTCAACCCCTCGGCCACGTCCCGTGGCCTGTCCGGCTACCTCTGGCAGCTGGAACAGCCGGCGGCGGCCGTCGCCAACGAGTACTTCGTGGGCGCGATCAACCGGGTCGGCGTCGAGGAGTACGGCGACAACGACTTCTACGGAACCTCGTACTTCGTCGACCCGGAGGCCCAGTTCGTCGGCGAGGTCGCCAGCGACAAGGAGCCCGAACTGGTCGTCCGCGACCTGGACATGGCCAAACTCCGAGAGGTCCGCGACCGCTGGCAGTTCTACAGGGACCGGGCGCCGGGGGCGTACGGGCCACTGACAGCACCTTGAGACGTCCGTGGGGGACGTGCCCTCAGGGGCGCGGGGAACTGCGCGACCAGCCACGAACCACCGTCACGTGCACACCGTGAGGAGCGACCGATGAGCCGTACAGTCATTCGCGGCGGCCTGGTGATCACCGCATCCGACGAGATCCACGCCGACGTCCTGATCGAGGACGGCCGAATCGCCGCCCTCGCAGCCTCCGGCACCCCCGCCGCCGAGGCCTTCACCGCCGACCGGACCATCGACGCCAGCGGAAAGTACGTCATCCCCGGCGGCGTCGACGCCCACACCCACATGGAGCTGCCCTTCGGCGGCACCTTCGCCTCCGACACCTTCGAGACCGGAACCCGCGCCGCCGCCTGGGGCGGCACGACCACGATCATCGACTTCGCCGTGCAGGGCGTCGGGCACAGCCTGCGCGAGGGCCTGGACGCCTGGCACGCCAAGGCCGAGGGCAACTGCGCCGTCGACTACGGCTTCCACATGATCGTCTCCGATGTGAACCAGGAGACGCTCAAGGAGATGGACCTGCTGATCGAGGAGGGCGTCACCTCCTTCAAGCAGTTCATGGCCTACCCGGGCGTCTTCTACAGCGACGACGGCCAGATCCTGCGCGCCATGCAGCGCTCCGCCGAGAACGGCGGACTGATCATGATGCACGCCGAGAACGGCATCGCGATCGACGTCCTGGTCGAGCAGGCGCTGGCCCGCGGCGAGACCGACCCCCGCTACCACGGCGAGGTACGCAAGGCCCTCCTGGAGGCCGAGGCCACCCACCGCGCCATCAAGCTCGCCCAGGTCGCGGGCGCACCCCTCTACGTCGTGCACGTCTCGGCGACGGAGGCGGTCGCCGAACTGGCCCGGGCCCGCGACGAGGGACTGCCCGTCTTCGGCGAGACCTGCCCGCAGTACCTGTTCCTGTCCACCGACAACCTCGCCGAGCCGGACTTCGAGGGCGCGAAGTACGTGTGCTCCACCCCGCTCAGGCCGAAGGAGCACCAGGCCGCGCTGTGGCGGGGTCTGCGCACCAACGACCTCCAGGTCGTCTCCACCGACCACTGCCCCTTCTGCTTCGTCGGCCAGAAGGAACTCGGCCGCGGCGACTTCTCCAAGATCCCCAACGGCCTCCCGGGCGTCGAGAACCGTATGGACCTGCTCCACCAGGCCGTCCTCGACGGGCACATCTCCCGCCGCCGCTGGATCGAGATCGCCTGCGCCACCCCCGCCCGGATGTTCGGCCTCTACCCGAAGAAGGGCACCATCGCGCCGGGCGCCGACGCCGACGTCGTCATCTACGACCCGCACGCCGAGCAGGTCATGTCGGCCGACACGCACCACATGAACGTCGACTACTCGGCGTACGAGGGCAAACGCGTCACCGGACGGGTCGAGACGGTCCTCTCGCGCGGCGTACCCGTCATCACCGAGCGGGAGTACACCGGGCACGCCGGGCACGGCGTCTTCACCCCGCGTTCCACCTGTCAGTACCTCAACTAGGAGTGGTGCCGATGGACTTCGGACTCGTCCTGCAGACGGACCCGCCGGCCTCGCGGGTGATCAGCCTGATGAAACGCGCGGAACGCAACGGATTCTCGTACGGCTGGACCTTCGACTCCGCCGTGCTGTGGCAGGAACCGTTCGTGATCTACAGCCAGATCCTGGCCAACACCACGAAACTGAAGGTCGGGCCGATGGTGACCAACCCGGGCACCCGCACCTGGGAGGTCACCGCCTCCACCTTCGCCACCCTCAACGACATGTACGGCAACCGCACGGTCTGCGGCATCGGCCGCGGCGACTCGGCGATGCGCGTGGCCGGCCGCAAGCCCAACACGCTGGCCCGGATCAGCGAGGCCATGAAGGTCATCCGGGCCCTCGGCAGCGGCCAGGAGGCCGACCTCGGCGGCGGTACGGTCGTCCGGTTCCCGTGGATCGGGCCGGGCGCCGAACTCCCCGTGTGGATGGCCGCGTACGGCCCCAAGGCCCTGAAGATGGCCGGCGAGGAGGCCGACGGGTTCATCCTCCAGCTGGCCGACCTGTATCTGACCGAGTACATGGTCAAGGCCGTGAAGGACGCGGCCGTCGCCGCCGGCCGGGACCCGTCCGAGGTGACCGTCTGCGTGGCCGCCCCCGCCTACGTCACCGAGGACGACTCGCCCGAGGCGCTCGCCCACGCGCGCGACCAGTGCCGGTGGTTCGGAGGGATGGTCGGCAACCACGTGGCCGACCTGGTGTCCAAGTACGGCGAGCACTCCGCCGCCGTCCCCGACGAACTCACCGACTACATCAAGGCGCGGGAGGGCTACGACTACTCCCACCACGGCCGCGCCGACAACCCCGACACCCAGTTCGTGCCCGACGAGATCGTCGACCGGTTCTGCCTGATCGGCCCGGTCGACAAGCACGTCGAGAAGCTGACCGCGCTGCGCGCCCTCGGCGTCGACCAGTTCGCCGTCTACGACATGCACGACGCGCAGGAAGCCGTGATCGACACGTACGGATCGCGGGTCATCCCGGCCGTCAACGGCTGACCACCTCCGCACCACTCCCTTCGATCTCCCCCTTCCCGCCGGCCCGGGGAGGGGGCCCAGGGCGCTCCCGAGCGCACCCCCCCATCGGCGTCACCCGCATGGCCTTTCCCGTCCCACCTCCACGATTGGCCTGGCCCATGACCGACACCGTCCCCGCGGCCCCGCCGCCGACCACCCAAGTCACCCTCGCCGACGGCCGGGTGGAGATCGCCCCGGGCGCCCCGGCACCGACCGGTCCCTACGCCAACGAGGACCTGCTGCCGGTCCCCGTCGAGAAGCGCACCTGGACCACGTACAACTTCTCCGCGCTGTGGGTCGGCATGGCCCACAACACGGCCTCCTGGACCCTGGCCTCCGGACTCATAGCCGTCGGCATGGACTGGAAGCAGGCGGTGTTCACCATCGCCCTGGCCAATGTGATCGTGCTGATACCGATGCTGCTCACCGGGCACGCCGGACCCAAGTACGGCATACCCTTCCCGGTCTTCGCCCGTGCCTCCTTCGGCATCCGCGGGGCCAACCTGCCCGCCGTCGTACGGGCGCTGGTGGCGTGCGGCTGGTTCGGCATCCAGACCTGGATCGGCGGCGAGGCCATCTTCTTCCTGGCCGGCAAGCTCGTCGGCAGCGGCTGGACGGACGCGGCGAAGGTCGGCGGCTACGCCTGGACGATGTGGCTGTCGTTCGCGATCTTCTGGGCGCTCCAGGTGGTCATCATCTACCGGGGCATGGAGACCATCCGCCGCTTCGAGAACTGGGCGGCGCCCTTCGTGCTCGTCGGCGCGTTCGTGATGCTGTGGTGGATGAGCGACAAGGCGGGCGGCTTCGGCCCGCTGTTCGACCAGCCGTCGAAGCTCGGCTGGGGCCCGGACTTCTGGAAGCTGTTCGCTCCGGCGCTCATGGGCATGATCGGTTTCTGGTCCACGCTGTCGCTGAACATCCCCGACTTCACCCGCTACGGCAAGAGCCAGAAGGCCCAGACGTGGGGGCAGGCCCTCGGTCTGCCGACGACGATGACGCTGTTCGCGTTCCTCTCCGTGATGGTCACCTCCGGCTCGCAGGCCGTCTACGGCGAGGCGATCTGGGACCCGGTACAGCTCGCGGCCAAGACCGACAACACGGTGGGCCTGCTGTTCGCCCTCGTCACCGTCCTGGTGGCGACGCTGTCCGTCAACGTCGCGGCCAACCTGGTCTCACCCGCGTTCGACTTCTCCAACATCGCGCCCCGGAAGATCAGTTTCCGCGCCGGTGCCCTCGCCACCTGCGTCCTCGGCGTACTGATCTTCCCGTGGAAGCTGTACTCCGACCCGCAGGGCTACATCTTCACCTGGCTCGGCCTGGTCGGCGGCCTGCTCGGCACCGTCGCGGGCATCCTCATCGCCGACTACTGGATCCTGCGCCGCGCCCGGCTCGACCTCGCCGACCTGTACCGCACGGGCGGCCGCTACTGGTACGAGGGCGGCTGGAACTGGCGGGCCGTCGTCGCCTTCGCGGTCGGAGGCGTCCTCGCCGTCGGCGGCGCCAGTTTCAAGCCGCTGATCGACGGCCGCCCCATCCCGGCCCTGGCCGATCTGGCCGACTACGGCTGGGCGGTGGGCCTGGGCACGTCGATGCTGCTGTACCTGCTGCTGATGGCGGCACGAGGCCGGGACCGGACCATCGTCTGAGCGCGGACGCGGACGCGGACCCTGGAGGGCGGTCAGCCCTTGCCGCCCTCCAGCGCGGCCACCGCTTCCTTCGCGGCCTTGATCGCGCCCTTGTTGATCGTGTCCGTGCTCGGCGCCTTCTTCGACTCGAAGTCGCTGCCGTTGTACGTGATGACCACCAGCGCGTTGGACGCGCGGACGAAAACCTGGCCCTCGCGGGTCTGCTGCTTCTTCTCGGTGGTGAGGTTGACGATGGAGTACGCGCTGTCACCGAGACCGGGGATGGCGCCTCCACCGCTGCTCTCCTCGGTGCGGCCCTTGTAGGCCTTCTCGGCCGCCTCGTCCGACTCCATCACCTCGAAGGACACGTCGAGCCAGCGGTAGTTGTACCCCTTGAGCGCGTTCCAGGAGCAGGTGCGGCGCAGCTCCGAGTCCGTGGACGGGATCTCCTTCCCCGCTGTCTTGGCACCCGGCACCAGCGACTCGACCGTCTTCTTGGCGACGCTCTCGCAGGGCGCAGGCGCGGCCGAGTAGGTCTTCGACACCGTCGATGTCGACGGGGCGGACGCGGACTGGGTCTCGGTCTTCTCGTCGGCCGGCTTGTGCTCGGCGGCCTGCGGCGCGGCGAGCGGACCGGACGACAGAGCCCAGCCCGCCGCGGCGAGCACGGCCACCGGCGACAGGCGTGCGGTCAGGGCCAGGGGCAGAGGTAGGGAACGCACGGCGCCCTTCTCGTGGGGGACGGCGGACGGGACGACAGTTTCACATGACTCCCTGTGACGCGGAAGTGCGAACTCGCTCCGTGCCTGCGCGGTGACGGTGACTCACTGTCGACGGTCGGGGTTTCGGCCGGTTCGGCGACCACTGGGTGGTTTGTCATCGCGCCGGTCGCACAGGAGCCGGGCGGCCTATCGTTGCGGACATGGTCTTCCAGCCGTCCACGGAACCCGCCGTCTTCCACGCAACGCTCCGCGACCAGTTCGAGACGTTCCTCGATGAGCATCGCTCCGCGCTGCACGACAGCCTGAACGGACTGACCGAGGAGCAGGCACGCAGGTCACTGGTCACGTCCAAGACCACCCTGCTCGGCCTGGTCAAGCACGCCACGTTCGTCGAGAAGGTCTGGTTCGACGAGGGGACAACCTGCCGGTCCCGTGCCGAGATCGGCATTCCCGACTCGCCCGACGAGTCCTTCGACCTGCGCGACGACGACACGATCGCCTCGGTCCAGCACGCCTACCAGCAGGCTTGCGCGGCGTCCCGTCGCGCCACGGCAGGGCTGACGCTGGACGACCTCCTCCTGGGCAACCGCCGGGGCCCGCTGCCGCTGCGCTGGGTCTACCTCCACACACTGCGCGAACTGGCCCAGCACTGCGGCCACGCCAACATCCTCCGCGAGCAGGTCCTCGGCGGCACGACATCCCACGGCTGACGCGGGCACTGTCCGACGTTCACAGCACGTCCCCCGCGCCCCTCCATCGAGGTCCGGCCCAGGCCAGCACGTAGCCGAAGCCGTTGAGGGCCCAGTGCAGCGCAGCGGGCGCCAGCAGACTCCCGGACCGGCGCCGCAGCTCGCACAGGACGACCCCGGCGGCGGTCGTGGCGACCACGGCGGCCGCGACCGACAGCGCGATGCCCGCCGGTCCGGTGCCGAGGACCGCCACGGCCTCGTTGGCCCGGCTCAGCCCGCGCGAGGGAAGCACATGCCAGAGCCCGAACAGCGATGACGACACCGCGGTGGCCCAGGCGGTACCGCGCCGACGCCGCACCATGACCCACAGGACGCCGCGGAAGGCGATCTCCTCCAGCAGCACGGTGCCGACCGGCACACGGATCAGCACCCGCCACAGCAGTTCCCCCACCGTCAGGCCGGCGGCGCGTTCGTCGTCGAAAGCCTCCCTGGTCACCGGCAGGGCCAGCCCGACCAGGAAAACGGCGAGAACCGCCCCCACCAGGACCGATGACCACCGCAGCCCCCGGTACAGGGCGGCAGTGTCGAGCCCGAGATCGGCGCGGGTGAGACCGTCCCACCGGGCGATCAGCAGCAGCGCGGCGGCCGCGGCCACGCAGGTGGGTACGTAGGCGCCGGGCGCGAGCCAATTGTTGAGCAGGTTCGCGGCCACCAGGACGGCGAGAACACAGAACATCCGCATGGTGTCACCAGCATCCCGCTATCCGCTCCGTCAGCCGGGGTAGGGAAGGGGGATCACCGGCAAACAGGTGAACGAGATGAGAGGTCATATGTTCACGACCCGCCCCACCCTCCAGGGCACCTTCGGCATGGTGTCCTCCACGCACTGGCTCGCCTCGCAGTCGGCCATGGCCGTCCTGGAGGACGGCGGCAACGCCTACGACGCGGCCGTGGCGGGGGCGTTCGTGCTGCATGTCGTCGAGCCGCACCTCAACGGCCCGGCGGGCGAGGTGCCGATCCTGCTCGCACCGGCCGGCGGCGAGGTGCGGGTGCTGTGCGGGCAAGGCGTCGCACCGGCCGGGGCGACGGTCGCGCACTACCGGGGCCTCGGCCTGGACCTCGTCCCCGGCACCGGGCCGCTCGCCGCCGCCGTGCCGGGCGCGTTCGAGGCCTGGATGCTGCTGCTGCGCGACCACGGCACCAAGTCCCTCCCCGACGTCCTGAAGTACGCCATCGGATACGCCGAGCACGGGCACCCGCCCGTGGAACGCGTCGGCGAGACCGTCGAGACCGTACGCGAGCTGTTCGAGACGGAATGGACCTCGTCGGCGGAGGTCTACCTGCCCGGCGGCAAAGCCCCGCGTCCCGGCGAGCTCTTCGCCAACCCGGCGCTCGCCGCCACCTGGAAGCGGCTGCTCGCCGAGACCGCGGGGGCGGGGGACCGGGAGGCCCGGATCGAGGCCGCCCGGGAGGTGTGGCGCTGCGGCTTCATAGCCGAGGCCCTGGTACGGCAGGCCGGGCAGCCCACCCTCGACACCAGCGGCGAACGCCACACCGGCACCCTCACGGCCGCCGACCTCGCCGGCTGGTCCGCGACCTACGAGACACCGGTGTCGTACGACTGGAACGGCTGGACGGTGTGCAAGCCGGGCCCCTGGAGCCAGGGCCCGGTCCTCCTCCAGCAGCTCGCCCTGCTCCCGCCGGAGCTGCCGAGCCACGGCTCCGCCGACTACGTCCACCTGCTGGTCGAGAACTGCAAACTCGCCATGGCCGACCGGGAGGCCTGGTACGGGGACGCCGCCGACGTGCCGCTCGACGACCTGCTGTCCGACCCGTACAACACCGACCGCCGCGCCCTCGTCGGCGAGCGGGCCGGTCTCGACCTGCGGCCCGGCAGCCCCGGCGGACGCACCCCGCGGCTGTGCGCGCACGCGCGCGTGGCGGCCGCCGCCCAGGAGGGCTACGACGCCCTGGGCATCGGTGAGCCGACGGTCGCCAAGAGTCCCACGTCCCCCGTGCCGGGCGAACCGGAGGTCACCGCCGACGGGACCACCCGCGGCGACACCTGCCACCTCGACGTCGTCGACCGCTGGGGCAACATGATCTCGGCCACGCCCAGCGGCGGCTGGCTCCAGTCCAACCCCGTCGTGCCCGGACTCGGCTTCCCGCTCGGCACCCGGCTCCAGATGACCTGGCTGGAGGAGGGCCTGCCCAACTCCCTCACCCCCGGCCGCCGCCCCCGCACCACGCTGACGCCCTCGATCGCCCTGCGCGCGGGCGTGCCCGTCATGGCGTTCGGCACACCGGGCGGGGACCAGCAGGACCAGTGGCAGCTGCACTTCTTCCTGGCGGTCGCGCTGCGCGCCGAGGTGCGCGGCGGCCTGGACCTCCAGGGCGCGATCGACGCCCCGAACTGGCATAACGACAGCTTCCCGGGCTCCTTCTACCCGCGCGGCATGCGCCCGGGGAGCGTCACCGTGGAGTCGCGCACGGACCCGGCCGTCGTCGAGGAGCTGCGGCGGCGCGGCCACCAGGTGACCGTGGGCGGCCCCTGGTCGGAGGGCCGGCTCTGCGCGGTCGCGCGGGATCCGGAGACGGGCGTCCTGTCGGCGGCGGCGAACCCGCGCGGCATGCAGGGTTACGCGGTCGGGCGGTGAAACCGCCGAGTCGCCCTGGCCGTGGAGCCCGCGCGGCCCCGTCGCTGTTCATCGTGACGCCACCCGGAGTGCACCGGGCGGGTGGGGATTGTCAGTGCCGCGTGTTGTGATGGAGGGGTGATCGACAGCACCGAAACCATCGAAGAGTTTCTCGCACAGCACGCTTCCGACGTCGAGGAGGCGATCCGCAGCGCGGCCGCCGCCGAGATCATGCCGCGGTGGCGCCGCCTCGCCGCACACGAGGTCGACCAGAAGGCCGGCCCGCACGACCTGGTCACGGACGCCGACCGCAAGGCCGAGCTGTACCTGACCGAGGCGCTGGGAGCCCTGCTGCCCGGCTCGGTCGTGGTCGGAGAGGAGGCGGTCCACGCCAACCCGGCGTCCTACGAGGCCATACGCGGTGACGCCCCCGTCTGGATCGTCGACCCGGTCGACGGGACCCGGCAGTTCGTGCGCGGCGAACCGGCCTTCTGCACCCTGGTCGCGCTGGCGCACGGCGGCACCCTGCTCGCCTCCTGGACCTACGCCGCCGCCCGCGACCAGCTCGCCACCGCCCAGCGGGGCAAGGGCGCCTACCTCGGGGGAGAGCGGCTGTTCGCCGGTGTGCCCGAGCCCGGCCGGGACCTCCGCGTGGCCACCTCCCACCCGGACTACACGACGGACGAACAAAAGCGCGCCCTGCTCGGCCTGCGCACCGAGGGTGTGGCACCGCGCGCCTGCGGCTCGGCCGGACTGGAGTACCTCGCCATCGCGCGGGGCGAGTCCGACGCGGTGGCCTTCTCCTGGGAGGCCGCGTGGGATCACGCGGCCGGTCTGCTCCTGGTCGAGGAGGCGGGTGGCGCCCACCTGACCCGCTCGGGCGAGCCGTTCCGCATCACGGGCGGCAACGAGCTGCCCTTCACCGCGGCCCGTGACGCGGCCACGGCCCGCCGGGTGGCGGCACTGCTGGCGAGCGGAGAATGAATGTCACGGACCGTGCGCGCCCCGTCGCCCAAGGGGCGCTCCGGGTGCCGTTTCCGCGCGATTCCCCCCGCGGCCGGTGACTGTCAGTCCCCGGGCCTATCCTGATCCTCAGTGGCCGTCGGCTGACGAAGGGGTCCGAAGGTGCCGTCGATGCTCGATGCCGTCGTAGTGGGTGCGGGGCCGAACGGACTGACCGCGGCCGTGGAGCTGGCCCGCCGCGGATTCTCCGTCGCCGTGTTCGAGGCCCGGGGCACCGTGGGCGGCGGTGCCCGCACAGAGGAGCTCACCCTGCCGGGCTTCCGGCACGACCCGTGCTCCGCGGCGCACCCGCTCGCCATCAACTCACCCGCGTTCCGCGCCCTGCCGCTCCAGCGCTACGGCCTGGAGTGGCTGCACGCCGAGCTCCCCATGGCGCATCCCTTCCCGGACGGCTCGGCGGCCGTGCTGGCCCGGTCGGTGGGCGAGACGGCCGCCTCCTTCGGGCCGCGTGACGCCGGGACGTACCGCAGGCTCGTCGAGCCCTTCCTGCCCAGGTGGGACGTGCTGGCCCGCGACTTCATGTCCCTGCCGCTCACCGCGCTGCCCCGCGACCCGGTCACCCTCGCCCGCTTCGGCCTGGTCGGCCTGCCCCCGTCGACCCTGCTGACGCGCCGCTTCCGCGACGAACCGGCCAAGACGCTGTTCGCGGGGCTCGTCGCGCATGTCATGGCGCCGCTCGGCGGCTTCGCCACCAGCGCCATCGGCCTGGTCTTCGCCCTGGCGGCGCACGCCCGCGGCTGGCCCGTCGCCCGCGGCGGCTCCCAGGCCATCTCCGACGCCCTCGCCGCCTACCTGCGCGACCTCGGCGGCAGCGTCCACACCGACTACGAGGTCAAGCGCCTCGACGACCTGCCGCCGGCCCGCGCGTACGTCTTCGACACCTCACCCACCGCCCTGGCCCGCATCGCCGGCTTCGGCAACCATTACGCGGACTTCCGCTACGGACCGGGCGTCTTCAAGATCGACTACGCGCTGGACGGCCCCGTGCCCTGGACCGCGAAGGAGGCCCGCGTCGCCGGCACGGTGCAGATCGGCGCGGACCGCGCGGAGATCGGTGCGGCCCTGCGCGCGGCGTCCCGGGAGGGCCGCGCCCCCGACAAGCCGTTCCTGATCACGGTCCAGCCGAGCGTCGTCGACCCCACCCGGGCCCCAGCGGGCAAGCACGTCTTCTGGGCCTACGGGCACGTCCCGCACGGCTGGACCGGCGACCTCACCGACGCCGTCGAGCGCCAACTGGAGCGGTTCGCCCCGGGGTTCCGCGACCGCGTCCTGGCCCGCGCGACGGCGGGTCCGCCCGAACTCGCCGCCCGCAACGCCAACTACGTCGGCGGCGACATCGCCTCCGGAGCGGTCTCCGGTCTGCAGATCCTGCTGCGCCCCAAACCGACCCTGTTCCCCTACCGCACGCCGCACCCGGCCGTCTTCATCTGCTCGTCGGCGACCCCGCCGGGCCCCGGCGTGCACGGCATGTCGGGGCACAACGCGGCGAAGGCCGTCTGGAAGCGACTGAGGCAGACATGACCACCATCGAACTGGTCCAGGGCGACATCACCCGCCAGAGCGTCGACGCCATCGTCAACGCGGCCAACTCCTCGCTGCTGGGCGGGGGAGGAGTCGACGGAGCGATCCACCGGCGCGGCGGCCCGGCCATCCTGGAGGAATGCCGGAAGCTGCGCGCCTCCCACTACGGCAAGGGTCTGCCCACCGGTCAGGCGGTCGCCACCACCGCCGGAAACCTGGACGCCCGCTGGGTGATCCACACGGTCGGCCCCGTCTACAGCGCCACCGAGGACCGCTCCGCCCTCCTCGCCTCCTGCTACCGCGAGTCCCTCCGCGTCGCCGACGAGCTCGGCGCCCGCACGGTCGCGTTCCCGGCCGTCTCCACGGGCGTGTACGGCTGGCCGATGGACGACGGCGCGCGCATCGCGGTGGAGACCGTACGGGCAGCGGACACGGCGGTCGAGGAGGTCAGGTTCGTCCTCTTCGACGGGCGGGCACACGCGGCGTTCGCCGCGCAGCTCCGTTGACGGGCCCGAACCCGCGAGGCGGCAGACTTCGCTGCACCCCCAGTGGTTCACAGCCATATCGGCTCAACTGAAAGCCCCGGCAGTTGAGTTGATGACATGCCATCATGCGGTCATGCCTGACCCCGAAGTGCTCGCCGTCGCCACCGGTGCCGCGGCGACGATTCTCGCCGACGCCGTCCGCCTGGGATGGGGCCGCGCCCGTGCGATAGTCGACCGCCTGTTCCGGCACGGTAGCCAGGACGAGCGCGATGCGGCACTGGGGGCACTGTCGCGGGGTGTTGCCGACGACGATCTGCGCATCGCCTTGGCGTCACTCCTCGCCGCCCAGGCGGAACGCCGTCCCGAAGTCCTGCCGGAGCTGCGCTCTCTGGCCGCTTCCCGGTCCTCTGTCCCCGCCGTGCAGGTGCAGCGCAATGAGGGGTCAGGCACGTTCATCGCGGGCGATGTGATCGGAGGGCTCACCATCAACCACGATGGCTCACGGTGACTGACGGACAAGGCCGGGAAACGGGTGACCAGCACAACCACGGCTCGGGCACCTTCATCGGCCGGGTCGTGGGCGACGTCACCATCAACCACGGGGCGTCGGCGTCTTCGCCGGCCCGGCACGATGCTTCGGCCCTCAGCGCTTCGCAGCAGAACCCGCAGTGGGAGGAGGCGGCCGACCAGCTCGCTCAGGCGGTCGCGGCGCAGTGGCGGCGGGAGGTGGAACGGCGGCGGGTGCATGACCCGTTCCCGCTGCCGGTGCGGTGGCACCTTGCACCCGAGTCCCTGACGGATCACTGGGCCAACATCTGTCGTGGCTCAGCGGGGGTGACCTTCGGCCCGTTGGCCCTGACCGGCCGACTGGACCGGGTCGTCGACGTCTACCAGCGGATCCCGTCAGGGCGGCTGGTGGTCCTGGGCCGGGCCGGCTCGGGCAAGACGGTCCTGACCCTGCGGTTCGTCCTCGACTTGCTCGACGCACGCACCAGAACCGGCCTCATACCGGTGACCTTCGGCCTCGGGTCGTGGAACCCGACCACCACCTCATTGCGGGACTGGCTGACCGACCAACTCCTGCGCGACCACCCCGGTCTGGCCTCGCCCGGCCCCACCGGATCGAGCATGGCCGCCGCCCTGGTCGAGGCCGGCCGCATCCTGCCGGTGCTCGACGGGTTCGACGAGGTCGCCGACGGGCTGCACCGTGCCGCACTGGAAGCGCTGAACGCCACCAGCATGCCGCTGCTGCTGACCAGCCGCACCGACGAGTACGCCACCGCTGTCGCGGCAGCCGACGTCCTGACCGCCGCGGCCGGCATCGAACTGGACGCCCTCACCCTGACCGACCTGGTCGACTATCTGCCCCGCACGACTCGCAAATCCGCCGCCGGCGGCGGCACCACCACGGTGTGGGACCCGGTCCTGGCCCGCCTGCGGGACTGTCCGAGCAGCCCGGCAGAGGCCGACCTCACCGCGGTGCTGTCCACCCCCCTGATGGTCGTCCTCGCCCGCACCATCTACAGCGATACCCCGGACCGCGACCCCGGCGAGCTGCTCGACGCCCATCGGTTCGGAACCCGTCAAGCCTTGGAGGATCACCTCCTGGGCGCGTTCGTTCCCGCCGTCTACCAGCACCCGCCCCTCGACCAGCGCTCCGGGCGTCTCCGATACCGGAGCTGGGACCCCGACCGCGTCCAACACTGGCTCGGCTACCTCGCCTGGCACCAGAACCGGCTCGGCACCACGGACCTCGCCTGGTGGCACCTGGGCAACACCATCACCCGCCCGACACGGATGCTCGTGGGCGGGCTCGTGCTCGGACTCGCCGCCGCGCTCGCGAACGGGCTGGCGAACGGGCTCGTGATCGGGTTCACCATCGTGCGTGCGCACTTGGGCTGGGACGGGGACGGCGTGGTCGGATATGCCTTCGCGTTCTCGGGTGGCTTCCGGGCCTGGCTCGTGTACGGGGTGGTGAGCGGACTCGCAGCGGGGCTGGTGGCCGGACTCGCGTTCGGGATCCGGTTCGGGCTCCGGTCCGAAGGACGCGAGCCCTCGCGCATACAGCTACGAGTCCGCGGCCGGGCAAGACAACTCCTGGAACAGGTCGCGGACGGGGTCATGTTCGGACTTGCGGCCTGGCTCGTCATCGGACTCGCGAGCGGGCTCGCCACCCTGCTGGCAAGCCAGGTCATAGCCTGGCGGCGCACATTCGGGCTGCTGGACATACTCCTGTCCCTGCTCTGGGGCGGACCCCGGTTGGGGCTCGTGGTCGGGCTGGTGTTCGGGCTGGTGTTCGCGCTCCAGATCCCCACCGACATCAAGGCCGCGCCCAGCCCGTCCGAGCTGCTGACCGCCAACCGCAAGAACGCGGTCTTCCAGTCATGCGTGGGCTGCCTGGCGTTCGGGCTGGGCTTCGGGCTCGTGGGCGGGCTTGACAACGCGCTCGTGGGCGGGTTCGTGTGGGGCTTCGTGGTCAGGCTCAGCACGGACGCCTGGGGCCGATGGCTGATCCTTTCGCGCTTCTGGCTGCCGATGACCGGCCGACTGCCCTGGGCCCTGACCGCATTTCTCGACGACGCGCATCAGCGGGGGATGCTGCGCCAGGCCGGCGCGGTTTACCAGTTCCGCCACGCCCGACTCCAGGACCACCTCGCCCTCCTCTACCGGACACGCGGCGATCAGCAACCCGCCGCCTCCTCCTCCTTTGAACCGGAAGGCCGAAGCCGACCGACCCGTCGCCACTGAACCGGGATCTCATGCCCTCGCACCCGCCCTCTGGTCCGCCGGCCGGCGCCGCGCCAGCGCGAGGTGCGGCCAGTCGGCGATGTCTCGCCGCATCCGGCGGTCGTGGGTCGCCAGGAGGACGGCCGCCTCCGTGCTGTGCAGCGCTTCGGTGAGCTCGTCGACCAGGGCGATGGACAGGTGGTTGGTGGGCTCGTCCAGCAGCAGGACGTGCGGGCGGGCGGCCAGCGCCATAGCCAGGTCGAGGCGCCGCTGCTGTCCCATCGACAGCTCGGCCACCGGCTTGCCGGCGTCGCGCGAGGTGAGCAGACCCAGCGAGCCGAGCCCCACGACCTCGCCTTCCTCCAGGATGCCCGCCGTGACCAGGCGTGCGGTGTGCGCCTCGTAGACGTCACGCACCCGCCGGTGCGTGGCCCGCGGCGACTCCTGCCCGAGCAGACGCAGCCGCACCTCGCGGGCCCGGTGCACCCGGCCCGTGTCCGGGGCGAGCCGACCGGCCAGGACGGACAGGAGCGTGGACTTGCCCGCGCCGTTGGGGCCGGTGACGGCGAGCCTGCCGCCGGACGTCACCGACAGGCTCGTCGCGTGGTGCAGCCGCCCGTCGACCGTCACCTCCTCCGTACGCAGCAGGACGACGCCCGGCCGGGCGGGCAGGCCGGGCATCGAGAAACGCTGCGGCGGCACCGGCGCGGTGACCTGGTGCCGGTCCAGGTCCTCCTGGCGCCGGTGGACGGAGCGCACCAGGGCACCGGCGCGGGTGGCGCGCTGGTGCTTGCCGGTGCCCTTGGGCGGCCGCCAGCCGGTGCTCAGCCGGTTCTGCGCCTCCGACAGGGCCTGCTGGAGACGGACGTGCTCGGTCCGCTGCTGCTCGTACTCCTCCTCCCAGCGCACCAGTTCGGCCTCGCGGCCCTCCCGGTAGCCGGCGTATCCGCCGCCGTACACGCCCGGCCGGCCGTCGCGGGTCGGGTCGAGGTCGAGGATCGTGGTGGCCACGTCCTCGAGCAGCGCCCGGTCGTGGCTGACCACCACGACTCCTCCGGCGTGTGCGCGCAGCCTGGCGGTGAGGTATTCCAGACCCGCCAGGTCCAGGTGGTTGGTGGGCTCGTCCAGGAGCAGGAAGTCGTGCTCGGCGCCCAGCAGGCAGGCCAGCCGGATCCGGTAGCGCTGGCCGACCGACAGCGTGGCCAGGGGACGGGCACGGTCGCGCACCGCGCCCAGCCCGTCCAGGGCCACGTCCACCCGGCGGTCGGCGTCCCAGGCGTCCAGTGTCCGCGCCGCCTCCAGGGCGTCGGCATAGGCCTGTTCGGCACCGGGCCGCTGCGCCGCGAGGGTTTGAGCGGCGGAGTCCAGATCCCGCAGGGCGGCCCGGGCGTCGGCCAGGTACTCGTCGATGAAGTCGCCGACCGTGCGCTCGTCCTCGGCCGGCATCTCCTGCTCGGCCAGGGCGAGGGTGCCCACGCGGTGCAAGGTCCCCTCGTCCGGGGTCAGCAGGCCGGCCAGGGCGTGCAACAGGGTCGACTTGCCGCGGCCGTTCTCGCCGACGACGCCCCAGCGCGATCCGGGGGAGACCTTCATCTCGACGTCGTGCAGCACGGTGCGGCCACCGCGGTCGACGCGGAGGCCGGTACAGGTCAGCTGGGCCCGGTCGCGGGCAGGCAGATGAATGGTGGTCACGTTCTCTTCCTCGTTAAGGAGGCACACCTCACCCCCGGTTCGGGCGGGGATGCGAGCGGGCCATCAGATCCGACGGACGGCCGGCCCCGAACAGGGCGGGCCGTGGGCGACGTCGCGGCTTCCTGCGCCTCGGCCCGTGGTCGTCAGGGCATGCGAGGGGCGGAGCCGGTGGCCCGGATCAGATGTAGAAAACGTAACTCACACAAGCATGCTAGCAGTTGCCGCCGAGCGCGCTCAGGGACGGGCGCGGACCAGCAGCAGCGCGACGTCGTCGTCGGGCTCCGGGCTCAGCGCGCTGAGCAGGCTGTCACTGGCCCGTTGCAGGCTGGGCCCGGCGTTCTCCAGGAGGCGGGTCAGCAGGGTGAGACCGGTGTCGATCGGCTCCGCGCGGTTCTCGACCAGCCCGTCGGTGTACAGGGCGAGCAGCGAGCCCGGAGCGAACTCCAGCTCCACGGTGCCGAACTCCACGCCGCCCACCCCCAGCGGCACCCCGCCGGGCACGTCGACGAGCTTCGCGCCGCCGTTCGCCCCGGCGAGTACCGGCGGCAGATGACCGGCGCTGGACAGTGAGCAGACGCCGGCCCGCAGGTCGCACACCGCGTACACGCACGTGGCGATCGCGTCGCCGAGCGAACCGGCGATGTCGTCGAGGTGCCGCAGCAGCTCGGCGGGCGGCAGGTCCAGCCGGGCCAGTGCCCGCGTCGCCGTGCTCAGCTGCCCCATGATCGCCGCGGCCTGGACGCCCTTGCCCATGACGTCGCCCACCACGAGCCCGGTGCGTCCCGGGCCCAGCGGCAGCACGTCGTACCAGTCGCCGCCGACCTCGCTGAGCGCCGGGCGGTAGCGGGCGGCGATGTCGAGCCCCTCCTGCTCGGCGGGCGTGGCCGGAAGCAGACTGCGCTGGAGTGTCAGGGCCGTGCCGCGTTCCCGGCCGTAGAGGCGGGCGTTGTCGATGCAGATCGCGGCGCGCGCGGCGAGCTCCGAGGCGAGCGCCTGATCCCGGTCGTCGAACGGACGTTCGTCGATCGTGCGGTACAGGGTGAGGGTGCCGAGCACCTTGCCCCGGGCCACCAACGGGACCGCCAGGTAGGAGTGGGCGCCGGCCTCGTGCAGGGTCCGGGCGGCGCGCGCGTCCCGGGCGATGCGCCGCATCATCTTCGGGTCGACGCGCTCGACCAGGACCGGGCGCGCCCTGCGGACGCACTGCGTGATGATCCGTGACGAGGCGTAGGTCGCCAGCTCGCCGACCGGGTCGGCGGCGTGGATGGCGTCGGTCGGGTAGCCCGCCGCGACGGCCAGCGCCCGGAACTCCGCGGGCGCGCCGCCCGTGACCGGCACGATGGTGCCGCGGGCCACGACGGACTCCAGGACGTCCACGGCGGCCAGGTCCGCCAGGTGCGACACCACCACGTCGGCCAGCTCCCGGGCGGTCTGCTGGAGGTCGAGCGTGGTGCCGATCCGCACCCCGGCCTCGGCGATCACCGACAGGTGCTGGCGTGCCTGCGCGACCTCGGCCGCGGCCTGCTGGCGCTCGGTCACGTCCAGCACGGCCATCGCGAGCCCGAGGACCCGGCCGTCGGTGTCCTCGATGCGGTGGTACGACTCCGAGTAGGCGCGGTCGTGTTCGTCCGCCGCCGTACGGCCGATGGTCTGCTGGTCGAGCAGCGGCCTGCCGGTCTTGAGGACGTGCCGCATCCGGGCCTCGATCGCCTCGACGTCCAGGCCCGGCAGCACCTCGCCGAGGCGCCGGCCCAGCAAGGCCTCCTCGGGCACCCCGTTGATCCGCTCCAGCGCGGGGTTGACCCCGACCCAGCGCAGGTCGTTGTCGAAGACGGCGATGCCGAGCGGGGTCTGGTTGACGAGGCTGTGCGAGAGGGCGAGGTCCCGCTCCACCTTCCGTACGGTCGTCGCGTCCGTGGCGAGTCCCAGCAGGTGGGGCCTGCCCTCGCTGTCGAGGAGCCGCATCGTGCGGAACTCCACGGCGCGTTCCGTGCCGTCGCGGTGCCGCAGCGGGAAGACACCGGCCCAGCGGTCCCCCGCTCTGACCTGGGCGAACAGCTCCCTGCCCCGAGTGCGGTTCTCGGGCGCGACCAGGAGCGTGTCGGCGCGCTGCCGCAGGGCCTCGTCGGCGGTGTAGCCGAGCAGTTGCTCGATCTCGGGGCTCCACAGGGCGATGTGCCCGCCGTCGTCCAGGACCACGGCCGCGACCTTCAGCAGGTCCAGCAGCCCACCGGGCGCGGCCGTGACGGCGTCCCGGTCCGAGGGCGCATACCCGTTCATACGAGCCGCTCCTTCCGGCGCGGCAAAAGGTCCGGCCAAGATCCGTTGCGCAGGCTGTCCGATGAGGTCACAGTACGGTCGGAGGAGCGACACTGTCGCGCCGAAATGACAAATAATCGCCGGTCGATGCAGAGAGACGGGGAGCGGGATCTTGGCTGACTGGACGTTGCGGGAGAGCCTGGCCACCACGTCGGGGACCGTGCGCTGGGACCGGTTCGGGGAGCCCGGCGGCGAGCCGGTCGTGCTGCTGCACGGGACGCCCTTCTCCTCCTACTTGTGGCACGAGATCGCTCCGTCGCTCGCCGCCGGCGGACACCTCGTGCACGTGTGGGACATGGCGGGCTACGGCACCTCCGACATGCACCCGGACCAGGACGTCTCGCTGGGGGCCCAGGGCCGGATCTTCACCGAGCTGCTCGCGCACTGGGGGCTTCAGGAGCCGTCCGTCGTCGCGCACGACTTCGGCGGGTGCGTGGCCCTGCGCGCCCATCTGCTGCACGGGGCCCGTTACCGGCGGCTCGCGCTGGTCGACCCGGTGGCCCTGGAACCCTGGGGTTCTCCCTTCTTCCGGCTGGTCGGGGAGCACAGCCACGTCTTCGAGCAGTTGCCGCCGGCGCTGCACGAGGCGCTGGTGCGCGAGTACGTCACGTCCGCGAGCCACCTCGGCCTGCGGCCCGCCGCGCTGGACGCGCTCGTGGGGCCCTGGACGGGGGAGCGGGGCCAGGCCGCCTTCTACCGTCAGATCGCGCAGGCCGACCAGCGCTACACCGACGACATCCAGCCGCTGTATCCCACGCTCGACCTGCCGGTGACGGTCTGCTGGGGCACCGAGGACACCTGGATCCCCTTCGCCAAGGGCCAGGAGCTGGCCGCCCTCATCCCGGGCGCGCGGCTGGTGCCCGTCCCGGAGTCCGGCCACCTCGTCCCGCTGGACGCCCCCGCCCGGCTGACGAGCGAGGTGCTCACCTTCCTCGGGGCCTGAAGGCGCCTGGGGTGAGAGAGAACCATCAGGACCGCACAAAGTCCGATGGGGTCATTGCTTCGATTGTGTTCGAGTCCTAGGGTGTGCCTGCTCAGCAGTTGCTCCGTCACCGTCAGTTGCACGAGCCCCAACAGAAACACCCAGCAAGGGAGTTGGGGACGGCAACGGACGTGCCCTCAGTCCGTGCAGCACCCTGTCGAACCGAGGAAGGCCACGGTCATGCCGCACCCGCTCTCGTCCCCCGCCGACCGGCCCGTCGTCAGCCGTCGCCGCCTGCTCGAAGGGGGCGCCGCCGTGCTCGGCGCGCTCGCCCTGTCCGCGTCGCCCGCCGCCGCGCAGGCGGCGGCCCGGCGCCCGGCGGCGGACGGTCCTCCGGAGTGGAACGACGGCCTGGCCGTGTACCGCGTGGGCACCGAGCCGCCGCACACCACGCTCATGCCGTACGCCGACCTCGGGCAGGCGCTGGACGGCGACCGCACCCGCTCGCCGTACCGGCTCAGCCTCGACGGCACGTGGAAGTTCGCCTACGCCGACCGCCCCGACGACCGGGACACCGACTTCTACCGCACCGACGTGGACGACTCCGGCTGGGATACCATCCCCGTGCCCTCGGCCTGGCAGCTGCACGGCTACGACTTCCCGATCTACGTCAACATCACCTACCCCTGGTGGGGACCCAACGGCGGCGGCGAGGAGGCCCAGCCGCCCGCCGCCCCGACCCGCTACAACCCCGTCGGCCAGTACCGCCGTACGTTCACCGTCCCCCGGAACTGGTCGGGCCGGCGCACCTTCCTGCACTTCGAGGGCGTCAAGTCCGCCCACTACGTGTGGATCAACGGCGAGCTGGTGGGCTACCACGAGGACTCCTACACGTCCGCCGAGTACGACATCACCCGCCACCTCAAGCCGGGCACCAACCACATCGCCGTCGAGGTGTACCGCTACTCGGACGCGGACTGGCTGGAGGACCAGGACATGATCCGGCTGAGCGGCATCTTCCGCTCGGTCCACCTGTACTCCACCCCGAACGTGCACCTGCGTGACTTCAAGCTGGACACCCCGCTCGGCGACGACTACACCTCCGCCGAACTCAAGGTCACGGCGCACGTCCGCGACTACGGCGGCAAGGGCGCGGGCCGCTACACCGTCGAGACCCAGCTCTACGACGCGCGCGGCCACGCCGTCTGGTCGCGGCCGCTGAACCAACCGGTCGACGTCCCGGACGGTGACGAGGCCACCGCCGAGGCGTCCAGAGCCGTCCCCTCGCCGAAGCTCTGGTCGGCCGAGCACCCGAACCTCTACACCGCCGTGCTGCGCCTGCGCGACCCGTCCGGCAAGGTCGTCGAGACGCTCTCGCACCGGGTCGGCTTCCGCGAGTTCGCGCTCAAGGACGGCCTGATGCGCATCAACGGCAAGCCGGTCTCCTTCCGCGGCACCAACCGGCACGAGATGCACCCGGAAACCGGCTCGGCGCTCACCCGGGCGCAGATGATCGAGGACATCGAGATCATCAAGCGGCTCAACATCAACAGCGTCCGCACCTCGCACTACCCCAACAACCCGCTGTGGCTGGAACTCGCCGACGAGTACGGCCTGTACCTCGTGGACGAGACCAACCTCGAAACTCACGGCATCCGCGACGAGTACCCCGGCAGCGGCCACCCCGAGTGGACCGAGGCGTGCGTGGTCCGCGCCCAGAACATGGTCCACCGCGACAAGAACCACGCCTCGGTGGTCATCTGGTCCCTCGGCAACGAGGCGGGCGGCGGCACGACGTTCAACGCCATGTACGACTGGATCCGCTCCTACGACCCCACCCGCGTCATCCAGTACGAGGGCGACGACCGCCCGGGCATCAGCGACATCCGCTCCGAGATGTACGACAGCCCGCAGCGGGTCGAGCAGCGCGCCAAGGACACCAGCGACACCCGGCCGTACGTGATGATCGAGTACTCGCACGGGATGGGGAACTCCAACGGCAACTTCAAGAAGTACTGGGACATCGTCCGCCGCTACGACGTCCTCCAGGGCGGCTGGATCTGGGACTTCGTCGACCAGGCCCTGAGCTGGCCTACCCCGACCCGCAAGCTGCTGACCGAGTCCGGCCCGGGGGCACTGCGCGGCGAGGTCATCGCACCCGCCGCCGGCTTCGACCGCGCGAAGGGCGTCTCCGGCGGCACCGTCTTCCCCCGCGACGCCCGCCTCGACCTCACCGGCTCCCTCACGCTCGAGGCCTGGGTCACCCCGCGCGTGACCGGCGGGCACCAGCCCCTCATCGCCAAGGGCGACACCCAGTACGCCCTCAAACAGACCGACAAGAACCTGGAGTTCTTCATCCACGGCGGCGGCCAGTGGGTCACCGCGAGCTGGGCGCTGCCCGAGGGCTGGACGGGCAAGGAGCACCACGTCGCCGGCGTCTTCGACGCGGACGCGGGGACGCTCACCCTGTACGTCGACGGACAGGTGCGCGGCACCCGGACCACCACGCGGCGCCCCGGCAACAACACCGCGTCCCTCGCGCTCGCCACCGACGTCGACAACCCGACCCGGGAGTTCAGCGGCACCGTCCGGCGGGCCCGCGTGTACGCCCGCGCGCTGAGCGCCGCCGAGCTGGCCTCGGACAGCCGCGGCCCGGACGACGAGGGCGTGCGCTTCTGGTTCGACGCCGCCACCGTGGGCTTCACCGAGAAGCGCCCGCGCGACAAGACGTTCTACGCCTACGGCGGCGACTGGGGCGACAACCCCAACGACGGCGCCTTCGCCGGTGACGGCATCGTCCTGCCCGACCGCACCCTCACCGGCAAGTCCGCCGAGGTCAAGCAGATCTACCAGGCGATCAACGCCGCCCCGGCCTCCGGCGGCCCCGGCGCAGTCACCCTCACCAACGAGTACCTCTTCACCAACCTCCGTGAGTTCGACGGCCGTTGGTCCCTCATCGCCGACGGCAAGGTCGTCCAGCGCGGCCGGCTGTCCCGCGACCAGCTGAACATCGCGCCGCTGACGAGCAAGGACATCAAGGTGCCGGTGCGGCTGCCGGCGAAGCCCGCAGCGGGCACGGAGTACTTCCTCCAGCTCTCTTTCACCACCAAAGAGTCCACCAAGTGGGCGAAGGCCGGCTTCGAGGTGGCCAAGCAGCAGCTCGCCCTCGACACGGACAGCCCGGCCGTGACGCCCCTGCCGCTGCGCAGCGTCCCCGCCCTGCGGTACACCGACCGGGAGGAGGCCGTCACCGTCAAGGGCAAGGGCTTCTCGGTCACCGTCGACAAGAGCACCGGCACCATCACCTCGTACGAGGCGGGCGGCACCAAGCTCATCACCTCCGGCCCCGTCCCGAACTTCTGGCGGGCGCCCACCGACAACGACCGGGGCAACGGCCACCACACCCGCAACCAGACGTGGCGCGACGCGGGAGCCAGGCGGAAGGTGGCGGACGTACGGGTCCGGCCCCTGGACGACCGGGCCGTCGAGGTCACGTTCACCGGCACGCTGCCCACCAGCACGGAGTCCACGTACAGCACGACGTACACGGTGTTCGGCAACGGCGAGATCAAGGTCGACAACACCCTGCACCCGGGAGCGTCGAACCTGCCCTACATCCCCGAGGTCGGCACCCTGCTGTTCCTGCCCCGCCGCCTGGACCGGCTGCACTACTACGGCCGGGGCCCGGAGGAGAACATGTGGGACCGCAACAACGCCACCGACGTGGGTCTGTACTCCGGCACCGTCTCCGGCCAGTGGACCTCCTACCTGCGCCCCCAGGAGAACGGCAACAAGACCGACGTCCGCTGGGCCGCGCTGACCGACGGCAGCGGACGCGGACTGCTCGTCTGCGGTGAGCCGCTGGTGGAGGTCAACGCCTCGCACGTCACCCCCGAGGACCTGTCGGTCGGCGCCCGCCACGACTACCAGCTCAACCCCAGGGACGCGGTGGTCCTCCGGGTCAACCACCGTCAGATGGGCGTGGGCGGCGACAACAGCTGGGGCGCCCACACCCACGACGAGTTCAAGCTCCTCGCCAACCGCGACTACGCCTACACCTACCGGCTGCGTCCGCTGACGCGCGTGAGCGAGGCGATGGCGGCGTCGAGGCGGCCGACGGCCACCGACTGAGAACCCCGCGTGGGACGGCGGCGCCGCCTCAGTCGGCGGCGTCGCTGATGCCCAGGCGCAGATGCTCCACGTGGTAGACGGCCTGGTCGAGCAGCTCGGCGACATGGTGGTCGTGCAGCGCGTAGACGACGGAACGGCCCTGCCGCTCACCGACGACCAGGCCCAGATTGCGCAGCAGCCGCAGCTGGTGCGAGCAGGCCGACTGCTCCATGCCCACCTCGGCGGCCAACTCGGTGGCCGGCAGCGGGCCTTCCCTCAGCCGCGCCAGGATCAGCAGCCGGGAGGGTGTGGACAGGGCCTGGAGCGTGGTGGCGACCTTCGCGACGTTGTCCGCGTCCAGGCGTACGCGCTCGGTGGCGTCCTGCGCGGGGATGACGGCTCCATGACCCATGACGTCATCGTACCGGGCGCCCACAAACACATGAATGGATATTCATCCATACTGGCTCCCGTGGTCTCCGGTGGGCGCCGCCCGGGCACGTCGATGTCGGATTCTCGCCAGCCCGGCCCCCTCCGGTGCCGGATGCTGGACGCATGCAGATGGGGATGCACACCGACACCGAGCGCTGCGTGCGCGCTGTCCAGTCGAAGGACGCCCGGTTCGACGGATGGTTCTTCACGGCCGTCCTGACGACCGGCATCTACTGCCGTCCCAGTTGCCCGGTCGTGCCGCCCAAGCCGGAGAACATGGTCTTCCACCCGAGCGCGGCGGCCTGCCAGCAGGCCGGGTTCCGGGCCTGCAAGCGCTGCCGGCCCGACACCAGCCCCGGCTCCCCGGAGTGGAACCAGCGCGCCGACCTCGTGGCCCGCGCCATGCGGCTGATCGCCGACGGTGCCGTGGACCGCGAGGGCGTGCCCGGCCTCGCCGCCCGGCTCGGCTACAGCACCCGGCAGGTCGAGCGTCAGCTGCTCGCCGAACTGGGCGCGGGGCCCCTCGCGCTCGCCCGCGCCCAGCGGGCCCAGACGGCCCGGCTCCTCATCGAGACGACGACCCTGCCGATGGCGCAGATCGCCTTCGCCGCCGGCTTCGCCTCGATCCGCACCTTCAACGACACCGTCCGCGAGGTCTTCGCCCTCGCCCCGAGCGAGCTGCGCGCCCGGGTCCCGAAGCGGCAGGGCGCGATCACGCCCGGCGCGCTGTCGCTGCGGCTGCCGTTCCGCACCCCGCTCAACCCCGACAACCTCTTCGGCCATCTCGCCGCCACGGCCGTACCCGGGGTGGAGGAGTGGCGCGACGGCTCCTACCGGCGCACGCTCCGCCTGCCCTACGGCCACGGCATCGTCGCCCTCACGCCCACCCCCGACCACATCGCCTGCCGCCTCACCCTCAGCGACCTGCGCGATCTGACCGTCGCCATCAGCCGCTGCCGCCGTCTGCTCGACCTGGACGCGGACCCGGTCGCGATCGACGAGCAACTGCGCACGGACCCGGTCCTGGCGCCGCTGGTCGACAAGGCGCCCGGCCGGCGCGTCCCGCGCACGGTGGACGAGGCGGAGTTCGCCGTCCGGGCCGTGCTCGGCCAGCAGGTCTCCACCGCCGCCGCCCGCACCCACGCGGCCCGCCTGGTCACCGCGCACGGCGAACCGGTCGACGACCCCGAGGGCGGCCTCACCCATCTGTTCCCTGCCCCCGAGGCCCTCGCGGTGCTGGACCCGGAGACCCTGGCGATGCCCCGCACGCGCCGCACGACCTTCACCACCCTGGTCCGCCGGCTCGCCGACGGCGACCTCCACCTGGGAGTGGAGAGCGACTGGCCGCAGGCTCGCGCCCAGCTCCTCGCCCTGCCCGGGTTCGGTCCCTGGACGGCCGACGTCATCGCCATGCGCGGCCTCGGCGACCCCGACGCCTTCCTCCCCACCGACCTCGGCATCCGCCGCGCCGCCAAGGAACTCGGCCTGCCCTCCACGCCCGCCGCGCTCACCGCCCGCGCGGCGGCCTGGCGCCCCTGGCGGGCCTACGCCGTCCAGTACCTCTGGGCGACCGACAGCCACCCGATCAACTTCCTACCGGTATAGGGACGTTCATGAAGCACCACACCGTGACCGACAGCCCCTACGGCCCCCTCACCCTCGTCGCCGACGACGGTGTGCTGTGCGGCCTCTACATGACCGACCAACGCCACCGCCCCCCGGAGGAGACCTTCGGCCTGCGCGACGACACCTTCTTCGCCGAGACGGAGGAACAACTGAAGGCCTACTTCGCGGGCGAGCTCAAGGAGTTCACGGTCGAACTCCGCCTGACCGGCACCCCGTTCCAGTGCCGCGTCTGGGACCAACTGCGCCGCATCCCCTACGGCGAGACCCGCACCTACGGCCAACTCGCCGACGCGCTTGGCACCCCCACGGCCTCCCGCGCGGTCGGCCTCGCCAACGGCCGCAACCCCATCGGCATCATCGTCCCCTGCCACCGCGTCATCGGCGCGAACGGCGGCCTCACGGGATACGGGGGCGGGCTGGAACGCAAGCAGCGCCTGCTGGACTTCGAGCGGGGTGCCGCACTCTTCTAGCCCCCCCCGGCTGGTCAAACTTGACTAGACTGCGGTCATGCCGGAGAAGACGATCCCGATCCTGCCGTGCCAGACCCTCCCACCCGTCCTCGAGTTCTACACCGCCCTCGGCTTCGAGGTGACGTACCAGCAGCGCAGCCCGAACCCGTACGCGGTCGTCGAACACGGCGGCATCGAGCTGCAGTTCTTCGCGATGAAGCACTACGAGCCGACCGGCTCGATCAGCACCTGCTACGTCCTGACCGACGACGTCGACGGCCTGTACCAGGCGTTCCGGGCCGGGCTCAAGGCCGCGTACGGGAGGATCCCCACCCGGGGCCTGCCGCGGGTCGGGCCGCTCAAGGACATGTCGTACGGCGTGCGGCAGTTCCTCATGACCGACCCGGGCGGCAACTGCATCCGGGTCGGGCAGCGCACGGGCGAGGAGCGGCACCACGGGCCCGCCCCCGAGGAGACCTTCGCGCGGGCCCTGCACCACGCGTCGCTCCTGGCGGACTCCAAGGGGGATGCGGCGGGCGCCGCCAAGGTCGTCGACCGGGTTCTGCGTCTGCCGGACGAGACGCCGACGCGCGTACAGCTGCTTCAGCTCCTCGTCCTGCGCGCGGACATCGCGGGACGACTCGGCGACGAGGAGACGGCGGCGACCGCCCTCGCCCGGGCCGCCGCGCTCGACCTCACCGAAGCCGAACGCGACCAGGGCCGCGACGCGCTCACGCGCCTGGAGGACCTGCTGGCGGCGTCTCGTCCGTGAGACCGCGCAACAGCTCCGGCAGCGCCGTGCCGATGGGCTCGCGGACGATCTCGTCGGCACGGTCGTCGTACGGCGTCGGCTCGGCGTTGACGATGACGAGCCGGGCGCCGTGGTCGGCGGCGATACCGGCGAGGCCGGCCGCGGGCTGGACCTGGAGGCTCGTACCGACGGCGACGAACACCTCGCAGGCCTTGCTGATGGCGGCCGCCTCGCCGAGGACCACGGGGTCGAGCCGCTCGCCGAACATCACCGTCGCCGACTTCAGGACGCCGCCGCACTCCAGGCACGGCGGGTCGTCCTCACCGGCCTCGACCCGTGCGAGCGCGTCCTCCATCGAGCCGCGGGCGTGGCAGCCGGTGCACACGACACTCCGGGCCGTGCCGTGCAGTTCGAGGACCTTGCGGTCGGGCATCCCGGCGAGCTGGTGCAGCCCGTCGACGTTCTGCGTGATCACCCGGACGGGCACCCCGGACCGCTCCAGTTCGGCCACCGCCCGGTGCGCGGCGTTGGGCTCCGCCTGGAGGGCCCGGTTCTCGCGCCGCATCCGCCAGGAGCGGCGCCGGATCTCCGGGTCGGCCATGTAGTACTCGTACGTGACGAGCTTCTCGGCCTCCGGGTCCCGCCGCCAGAGCCCGTTCGGCCCGCGGTAGTCCGGGATCCCGGAGTCCGTGCTGATACCGGCGCCGGTGAGGAGCGCGACGAGGGGCTTGGCCATGGCACCGAGGGTAGGACGGGCCGTACGACAGCGGCGAGCGGTTATCGAACAGGACGGCGGCGGGTGAACGGGCGGAGCCGGTCAGGACACCCGGTGCCCGTTCTCCAGCTCCGCCGTGCCCGAGCCGTCCGCCAGGACGTCCAGGGCGGCCAGGACACGGCGGCCGAGGGCGCCCGGCAGATACTCGGTCAGCTCCTCGCGCGGGACCAGCCGCCAGGACAGCAGTTCCTCCTCCTGGAGCCGGATCGCCTTGAACTCGTCCTCGCCGAGCACCCCGCCGTCGTACAGGTACGACACCAGCGGCGGACGCCCCGTGCCGTGCACCCAGTCCACCGTCAGCAGCCGGCCCAGCTCACGGTCCAGCCCGATCTCCTCCGCCGTCTCGCGCCGCGCGCCCTGCCGCGGCGTCTCGCCGTCGTCGGACTCGATCGTGCCGCCGGGCAGCGCCCAGCCCTCCCGGTAGTTGGGCTCGACGAGCAGCACCCGGCCCTCCCCGTCCCGGAACAGCGCGGCGGCGCCGGCCAGGACGCGGGGCAGGGACGCGATGTAGGCGGCGAAGTCAGAAGAGGTGGTCATGGGGGCAGGGTAACCACCCGATGACGGCTCAGCCGCGGGGGAAGACGCAGCAGACCTCAGGCCTCCTGCTCCGCCAGCCGCAGCGTCCGCTCCGCCAGCTCGCTGATCCGCACCCCGTCGAAGCCGAACACCGCGCTGCGGACCGTGTCCTCCAGCGGGACAGTCCACTGCTCCGGAATGGCCGCGGCCCCGCCGAACACCCCCGCCACCGACCCCGCCGTCGCGCCGTTGGAGTCGGTGTCCAGCCCGCCGCGGACGGTCAGGGCGATGGTGCGGGTGAAGTCGCCGTCGCCGTAGAGCAGGCCGGCGGTGAGGACGGCGGCGTTCGGGACCGTGTGGATCCAGCCCATCCCGGCCGTCTCCTCGGTGAGCGTGGTGAGCGTGTCCTCCCAGGACATGCGGGTGTCGTGGAGGGAGACGACCCGTCGCACCGTGCGGGCCAGGCGGCTGCTCGCCGGGATCAGGGCCAGGGCCTCGTCGATCGCGTGCCGCACGGTGGGCGCCGTGAAGGCCGCCGCGATCAGCGCCGCCGCCCACATCGCCCCGTACACCCCGTTGCCGGTGTGCGACAGCACCGCGTCCCGCCGGGCCAGTGAGGCGGCCCGGCGGGGCAGGCCCGGGCAGGTCCAGCCGTAGATGTCGGCTCTGATCAGCGCCCCGATCCACTCCTGGTACGGGTTGTCGTACGTCGCCGTCAGCGGCGGCTTCAGCCCATTGGCGAGATTGCGGTACGCGGCCCGCTCGGCGGTGAACGTCTGGAGGTACGGCAGCCGCAGCAGCCACAGGTCGCCGACCTGCTCGGTGCTGAAGCCGAAGCCGTGGGTCTCCAGCAGATCCAGGCCGAGGATCGCGTAGTCGACGTCGTCGTCACGGCAACTGCCGTGGATGCGGCCGCGCACGCACTGGCGCCATTCGGGGCGCAGCTCGAAGCCGTCGTGTTCGCTGATCGGCTCGGGGAGGTAGTCGGTCAGCGGCAGGGCGGCGGCCTGGCGCAGGTAGCGGTCGATGCGGTCGCGGGTCCAGACCTCGCCCTGCTCGACCGGTTTGCCGAGCATGTTGCCCGCGATGCGGCCCTGCCAGCCGCCGAGGATGCGGTTGGGGAGGTCTGCCTGGGGGTGCGCTGGGGGCATGGTTAAGGTCTACCCGTTTTCGGGGCGCCTGAGGGGCGGGGACTGCGGTGTGCTCGCGGCTGCCGGTGCGTCGTGGTTGGTCGCGCAGTTCCCCGCGCCCCTGAGGGCCTCGGTCCACGGGGTGGGAAGGAGCTGACGGGCGGGGTGTCCTGCGGTTAAGGTCGCTGCGGCGCGACTGGCCTTGACGTGCGTGAGGGCCCGGAGAGCAAGGGGAGTGCAAGTGACGGACGCTGCAGTGAGCGATACCCGGAAGGCACGGCGGGTGCTCGTCGCCGCGGACAAGTTCAAGGGGTCGCTGACGGCCGTGGAGGTCGCCGAGCGCGTGACGGCCGGGCTGCGCCGGGCCGTACCGGACGTCGAGGTCGAGGCGCTGCCCGTGGCCGACGGCGGCGACGGGACCGTGGCCGCGGCGGTCGCGGCCGGGTTCGAGCGCCGGGAGGTGCGGGTCGCCGGTCCGCTCGGCGACGAGGTGACGGCGGGGTTCGCGCTGCGTGAGCACACCGCGGTCGTGGAGATGGCCGAGGCGAGCGGACTCCAGCGGCTGCCCGCCGGGGTCTTCGCACCGCTCACGGCCTCCACGTACGGCTCCGGCGAGCTGCTGCGGGCCGCACTGGACGCGGGCGCCCGCACGATCGTCTTCGGCGTCGGCGGCAGCGCCACCACGGACGGCGGCGCCGGGATGCTGTCTGCGCTGGGCGCGCGCTTTCTGGACGGGCGCGGCGAGCCGGTCCCCCCGGGCGGAGGCGGCCTCGCCGAGCTGGCCACCGCCGACCTCTCGGCCCTCGACCCGCGCCTGACGGAGATCGAGCTGGTCCTCGCGAGCGACGTGGACAACCCGCTGACGGGCCCGAAGGGCGCGCCCGCGGTCTACGGCCCGCAGAAGGGCGCCTCGCCGGACGACGTGGCGGCCCTGGACGCCGCCCTCGCGCACTTCGCGAAGGTGCTGGAGGAGTCGGCCGGACCGAAGGCCGCCGCGTACGCCGCCTCGCCGGGCGCGGGCGCGGCGGGCGGCATCGGCTACGGCGCCCTGCTGCTCGGCGCCCGCTTCCGCCCCGGCATCGAGGTCATGCTCGACGTCCTGGGCTTCGCCCCCGCCCTGGACGGTGCCGACCTGGTGATCACCGGCGAGGGCTCCCTCGACGAACAGACCCTCCACGGCAAGGCCCCGGCGGGCGTCGCCGCGGCGGCCCGTGCGGCGGGCAAGGAGGTCGTCGCGGTCTGCGGCCGCCTCGCCCTGCCCCCGGAGGTCCTGGGCCGGGCCGGTTTCCGCCGGGTCTACCCCCTGACGGACGCGGAGCCGGACGTGGCGAAGTGCATCGCCGAGGCGGGCCCGATCCTGGAGCGCGTGGCGGAGCGGATCGGGCGGGACTTCCTGACCTGAGCCGGGCGGCTCCCGTCGCCGCAGGCACGAAGAAGGCCCCGAGCTCTCAGCTCGGGGCCTTCTTCGTCGTACGGTCGCTACGGAAGCTGCGCCGCCCGCGCCTCGCGGCGATTGTCACGGAAGTTGTTCACCCGTCGGGCCGTCGCGAACAGCGGGATCACCGCCCCCATGACCAGCTGCAGCGCGCATCCCGTCTGCAGCAGCAGCTGTCCGCTCGGCGCGTCGAAGGCCCAGGCCGCCATCATGCCCATGCCCACCACGATCCACGACAGCATCGCCACCGCGAGCCGCCCCCGCGGCTTCGGGTACTCGACCCGGCTCACCATGAGCCACGCCGTACCCAGGATCGCCAGCAGCGTCGCCACGAACGGCAGCTCCAGCAGCACGATCGACACGACCGTCAGCGCGCCGAACGGTGACGGCATGCCCTGGAACGTGCCGTCCTTCACGGTGACGCACGAGAACCGCGCAAGCCGCAGCACCACCGCCAAGAGCACGACGATCGCCCCGACCGCCGCCACTCGCTGGTACGCGCCGTCCGCCACCATGCCGTACACGAGGACGAAGTACGCCGGCGCCAGGCCGAAGCTGATCAGGTCGGAGAGGTTGTCCAGCTCGGCGCCCATGGGGGAGGAGCGCAGCTTGCGCGCCACCAGGCCGTCGAACAGGTCGAAGACCGCCGCGCACAGCATCAGGATGACCGCCGTGGCCGCGCTGTTGCGCGCCATGCCGGTCTCCTGGCTGCCGGTGAGGTCCGGGATCAGGATGCCGGTGGTGGTGAAGTACACCGCCATGAAGCCGCACGTGGCGTTGCCGAGCGTCAGGGTGTCCGCTATCGACAGGCGAAGAGAGAGGGGCATTTCCTCTTCTTCGTCGACCTCGTCGGCCTCCGGGACCCAGCCGGCCTTGGTGTCGGGATCAATCACGGTCAATGCGAGTCACCCCAGCCACGGTCTTCTGCCCCACCTCGACCGCGACCTCCACACCCTCGGGCAGGTAGAGGTCGACCCGCGAGCCGAAGCGGATCAGGCCGATCCGCTCGCCCTGCTCGACCTTGGTGCCCTGGGGCACGTAGGGAACGATGCGACGGGCGACCGCGCCGGCGATCTGGATCATCTCGATGTCGCCGAGCTCGGTGTCGAAGTGCCAGACGACACGCTCGTTGTTCTCGCTCTCCTTGTTGAAGGCGGGAACGAAGCCACCGGGCACGTGCTCGACCGACGTCACGGTGCCGGCCAGCGGCGCGCGGTTGACGTGGACGTTGAGCGGGCTCATGAAGATCGCGACGCGAGTGCGGCCGTCCTTCCACGGCATGATGCTCTGCACCACACCGTCGGCGGGCGAGATGACCCGGCCCTGGGTGATCTCGCGCTCGGGGTCGCGGAAGAACCACAGCATCCCCGCCGCGAGCGCGGTGGCGGGAACGGCGACGGCCTTGGCGGCGCCGGAGCGACGGGCGCGGGCCAGGCTGAGGGCTGCGGTGGCGACGGTCGGAAGGAGCCACGGCGATGCTCCGCGCGCGAGGCGTACGCCGGCCCGGCTGTCGCGAGGTGCAGAGGTTTGGCTGTGGGGCATGGATGACCTTCGTAGCGGATGATGCCGCACTCTGACGGGGGACGGCGGCTTTCCGGCGATCGTAGCGGCTCGGGGCCCTAACTGGGTAAGCCAGGCAGCCGAGTCGGCCGCCGAAGAGTGCTGACGGGGTGTGATCTTCTTCTCCAAGAAAACACCCCGTATCCGGACATCTAGCCCTGGAATCGATACTCTTCGAGCAGCCGCCTGCCGATGATCATTTTCTGGATCTCGGCGGTACCTTCACCGATCAGCAGCATCGGTGCCTCACGATAGAGGCGCTCGATCTCGTACTCCTTGGAGAAGCCGTAGCCGCCGTGGATCCGGAAGGCGTCCTCCACGACCTCCTTGCAGTACTCGGAGGCGAGATACTTCGCCATCCCAGCCTCAAGGTCGTTTCGTTCTCCGGAGTCCTTTTTGCGTGCTGCGTTCACCATCATCGCATGCGCGGCCTCGACCTTGGTAGCCATCTCGGCCAGCTTGAACTGGATCGCCTGGTGCTGGGCGATCGGCTTCCCGAAGGTGTGACGCTGCTGCGCGTACTGGACGCCGAGTTCGAACGCACGCTGAGCGACGCCACAGCCACGCGCCGCCACGTTCACGCGGCCGACCTCGACGCCGTCCATCATCTGGTAGAAGCCCCGGCCCGTGACCCCGCCGAGCACGCGGTCGGCGGGAATTCGCAGGCCATCCATGATGAGCTCGGTGGTGTCGACCCCCTTGTACCCCATCTTGTCGATCTTGCCGGGGATGGTGAGGCCGGGGCGGACCTCGCCGAAGCCGGGCTCCTTCTCGACGAGGAAGGTCGTCATCGACTTGTGGGGCGCGGTGCCCTCGGGGTGACCTTCGTCACTTCGCACCAGAACGGCCACCAGAGACGACGTTCCGCCGTTGGTCAGCCACATCTTCTGGCCGTTCAGGACGTACTCGTCGCCGTCCTTCACCGCCTTCGACGTGATCGCCGACACGTCCGAGCCGAGGGCCGGCTCCGACATCGAGAAGGCGCCGCGGATGTCGCCGGCCGCCATCCTCGGCAGGAAGTGGTCCTTCTGCTCCTGCGTGCCGTGCTGCTTGAGCATGTACGCCACGATGAAGTGCGTGTTGATGATGCCGGACACCGACATCCACCCGCGGGCGATCTCCTCCACGCACAGCGCGTACGTCAGGAGCGATTCGCCCAGGCCCCCGTACTCCTCGGGGATCATCAGGCCGAACAGGCCCAACTCCTTCAGCCCGTCGACGATCTGCTGGGGGTACTCGTCGCGGTGCTCCAGCTCGGTCGCGACCGGGATGATCTCCTTGTCCACGAAGTCCCGGACGGTGGACAGGATCTCCTGCTGGATGTCCGTCAGACCGGCGGTCTGGGCGAGTCGCGCCATGGCTACTTCTCCTGCTCCTTGAGCTCGGGGCGGCCCGGCTGCTCGCCGCCACGCTCCTTGATGTACGTCTCGGTCGGCACCATGACCTTGCGGCGGAACACGCAGACCAGCGTGCCGTCCTGCTTGTAGCCCTTGGTCTCGACGTAGACGATGCCGCGGTCGTTCTTCGACTTCGACGGCCACTTGTCGAGCACGGTCGTCTGGCCGTAGATGGTGTCGCCGTGGAAGGTCGGCGCCACGTGCTTCAGCGACTCGATCTCCAGGTTGGCGATCGCCTTGCCGGAGATGTCCGGCACGGACATGCCGAGCAGGAGCGAGTAGATGTAGTTCCCGACGACGACGTTCTTGCCGAAGTCCGTCGTCTTCTCCGCATAGTTCGTGTCCATGTGGAGCGGGTGGTGGTTCATGGTGAGGAGACAGAACAGGTGGTCGTCGTACTCCGTGACCGTCTTGCCCGGCCAGTGCTTGTACGTCGCCCCGACCTCGAACTCCTCGTAGGTGCGTCCGAACTGCATCGCCGTCACGCCTCCGGGATCTCGAACTTGCTGGTGCGCTGCATGCCGGCGGCGCGTCCCTTGCCCGCGATGACCAGGGCCATCTTGCGGCTGGCCTCGTCGATCATCTCGTCGCCGAGCATCGCGGAGCCCTTCTTGCCGCCGGCTTCGGACGTGTAGTAGTCGTACGCGTCCAGGATCAGCTCGGCGTGGTCGTAGTCCTCCTGGGACGGCGAGAAGATCTCGTTGGACGCCTCGACCTGGCCCGGGTGCAGCACCCACTTGCCGTCGAAGCCGAGGGCGGCGGCGCGCTGGGCGACCTCGCGGTAGCCGTCGATGTTGCGGATCTGGAGGTAGGGGCCGTCGATCGCCTGGAGGTTGTTGGCGCGGGCGGCCATCAGGATCTTCATCAGGATGTAGTGGTAGGCGTCCGCCGGGTAGCCGGGCGGCTGCTCGCCCACGACCAGCGACTTCATGTTGATGGACGCCATGAAGTCGGCCGGGCCGAAGATGATCGTCTCGACGCGCTGGGAGGCCTGCGCGATCTCGTTGACGTTGTTCAGGCCCTGGGCGTTCTCGATCTGCGCCTCGATGCCGATCTTGCCGACCTCGAAGCCCATGGTCTTCTCGATCTGCGTCAGCAGCAGGTCGAGGGCGACGATCTGCTGGGCGTCCTGGACCTTCGGCAGCATGATGCAGTCGAGGTTCTGGCCGGCGCCCTCGACCACCGTCACGACGTCGCGGTACGTCCACTCGGTCGTCCAGTCGTTGACGCGCACGACCCGCGTCTTGCCCGTCCAGTCACCCTCGTTGAGGAACTTGACGATGGTGTGCCGCGCCTCGGGCTTGGCGAGCGGGGCGCACGCGTCCTCCAGGTCGAGGAAGACCTGGTCGGCGGGGAGGCCCTGCGCCTTCTCCAGGAAGCGGGGGTTCGAGCCCGGTACCGCCAGGCAGGAACGCCGGGGGCGAAGGCGGTTGACCGTGGTCATGCGGAGACCTCCAGGGGGTCGAGCTTGTTCGCTTTCCGGATCTCGTCGACGATGCGGCCGATGATTCCGGTGATGTCGAAGTCCTTCGGGGTGAAGACCGCGGCCACTCCGGCTGCCCTGAGCTGCTCGGCATCCCCGTTCGGGATGATGCCACCGGCGATCACCGGGATGTCTGTGGCACCGGCCACACGCAGCCGTTCGAGCACGTCCGGCACCAGCTGGGCGTGCGAGCCGGACAGGATGGACAGGCCGACCGCGTGCACGTCCTCGGCGAGTGCCGCGTCCACGATCTGCTCGGGCGTCAGCCTGATGCCCTGGTAGACCACCTCGAAGCCGGCGTCACGCGCGCGCACCGCGATCTGCTCGGCGCCGTTGGAGTGACCGTCCAGGCCCGGCTTGCCGACCAGGAAGCGCAGCTTGCCCACGCCCAGGTCCTTGGCCGTCAGATCCACCGTGCGGCGCACCAGGGCCAGCGTGCTGCCCTCCTCGGCGGGGACGGCCACCGGCGCCGAGGAGACACCCGTGGGCGCCCTGAACTCGCCGAACACCTCGCGCAGGGCCCCGGCCCACTCGCCGGTCGTGACCCCGGCGCGGGCGCACTCCAGGGTGGCCTCCATGAGGTTGTCGGTGCCCCGGGCGGCCTCCTTCAGCCGCTCCAGCGCCTTGCAGGGCCGCGGGTGGTTGAAGGGCGGCTGGTAGCGGCTGTCGCGCCACTGCTGGAGCGCGGCGATGACGCGGGCCTCGACCTCCGGGTCGACCGTCTGGATCGCGGTGTCCAGGTCGGCGGTCAGCGGGTTCGGCTCGGTGCCCTCGAAGGCGTTGACACCGATGATCTTCTCCTGGCCGGACTCGATCCGGCCCCGGCGCTCCGCGTGCGAGGCGACCAGCTGCGACTTGAGGTAGCCGGACTCGACGGCCGCCATCGCGCCGCCCATCTCCTGGATGCGGTCGATCTCCGCGAACGAGGCCTCGACCAGCTCCTCCACCTTCGCCTCGATGACCTTCGAGCCCTCGAAGATGTCGTCGTACTCCAGCAGATCGCTCTCGTACGCCAGCACCTGCTGGATGCGCAGCGACCACTGCTGGTCCCAGGGGCGGGGCAGGCCGAGCGCCTCGTTCCAGGCGGGGAGCTGCACGGCACGCGCGCGTGCGTCCTTGGAGAGCGTCACGGCCAGCATCTCGAGCACGATCCGCTGGACGTTGTTCTCCGGCTGCGCCTCCGTCAGGCCCAGGGAGTTGACCTGGACGCCGTAGCGGAAGCGGCGGTGGTTGGGGTTCTCGATGCCGTACCGCTCGCGGGTGATCCGGTCCCAGATGCGGCCGAAGGCGCGCATCTTGCACATCTCCTCGATGAAGCGGACGCCCGCGTTCACGAAGAAGGAGATCCGGCCGACGACGTCGCCCATGCGCTCCTGGGGCACCTGTCCCGAGTCGCGCACGGCGTCGAGGACGGCGATCGCGGTGGACATCGCGTACGCGATCTCCTGGACCGGCGTGGCGCCCGCCTCCTGCAGGTGGTAGCTGCAGATGTTGATCGGGTTCCACTTCGGCAGGTGGGAGACCGTGTACGCGATCATGTCGGTCGTCAGGCGGAGCGACGGCACCGGCGGGAACACGTGCGTGCCGCGGGACAGGTACTCCTTGACGATGTCGTTCTGGGTCGTGCCCTGGAGCTTGGTGATGTCCGCACCCTGCTCCTCGGCGACGACCTGGTAGAGCGCCAGCAGCCACATGGCCGTGGCGTTGATGGTCATCGAGGTGTTCATCTGCTCCAGGGGGATGTCCTGGAACAGCCGGCGCATGTCACCGACGTGCGCGATCGGCACGCCGACCCGGCCGACCTCGCCGCGGGCGAGGATGTGGTCGGAGTCGTAGCCGGTCTGCGTCGGCAGGTCGAACGCCACCGACAGACCCGTCTGGCCCTTGGCGAGGTTGCGCCGGTACAGCTCGTTGGACGCCTCGGCCGTGGAGTGACCGGCGTACGTCCGCATGAGCCACGGACGGTCCTTCTGACGCTCTGTCATCCAGCGGCCCTCAGATGTTCCGGAAGCGGTTGATGGCGTCGACGTGCTTGGCGCGCTTCTCCTGGTCGCGCACGCCCAGGCCCTCCTCGGGGGCCATGCACAGCACACCGACCTTGCCCTGGTGCAGGTTGCGGTGCACGTCGAAGGCGGCCTGGCCGGTGTCCTCCAGGGAGTACACCTTCGACAGGGTGGGGTGGATCTTGCCCTTCGCGATGAGCCGGTTGGCCTCCCATGCCTCGCGGTAGTTGGCGAAGTGCGAGCCGATGATCCGCTTCAGCGACATCCACAGGTAGCGGTTGTCGTACTCGTGCATGTAGCCCGAGGTGGAGGCGCACGTGGTGATGGTGCCGCCCTTGCGGGTGACGAAGACGCTCGCGCCGAAGGTCTCGCGGCCGGGGTGCTCGAAGACGATGTCGATGTCCTCCCCGCCGGTGAGCTCGCGGATGCGCTTGCCGAAGCGCTTCCACTCCTTCGGGTCCTGGGTGTTCTCGTCCTTCCAGAACTTGTAGCCCTCGGCGTTGCGGTCGATGATCGCCTCGGCGCCCATCGACCGGCAGATGTTCGCCTTCTGCTCGCTGGAGACGACACAGATCGGGTTGGCGCCGCCGGCCAGCGCGAACTGCGTGGCGTACGAGCCGAGTCCGCCGCTCGCGCCCCAGATGAGCACGTTGTCGCCCTGCTTCATGCCGGCGCCGTTGCGGGAGACCAGCTGGCGGTAGGCGGTGGAGTTGACCAGGCCGGGGGCGGCGGCCTCCTCCCAGCTGAGGTGGTCCGGCTTGGGCATCAGCTGGTTGGACTTCACCAGCGCGATCTCGGCGAGGCCGCCGAAGTTGGTCTCGAAGCCCCAGATGCGCTGCTCGGGGTCGAGCATCGTGTCGTTGTGGCCGTCGCTGGACTCCAGCTCGACGGAGAGGCAGTGCGCGACGACCTCGTCGCCGGGGTGCCAGGCGTTGACGCCCGGGCCGGTGCGCAGCACGACGCCCGCGAGGTCGGAGCCGATGATGTGGTACGGCAGGTCGTGGCGCTTGGCCAGCTCGCTGGTGCGGCCATAGCGCTCGAGGAAGCCGAACGTCGACAGCGGCTCGAAGATCGACGTCCACACCGAGTTGTAGTTGACCGAGGAGGCCATGACGGCCACCAGGGCCTCGCCCGGGCCGAGCTCGGGCAGCGGCACCTCGTCCAGGTGGATCGACTTGCGGGGATCCTTGTCGCGCGTGGCGAGCCCGGCGAACATCTCCGTCTCGTCCTTGTGCACGGTGATCGCGCGGTACGACTCGGGGAGCGGGAGGGCGGCGAAGTCCTCCGACGTGGAGTCGGGCGACTGGATCGCGGCCAGGATGTCCTTAACGGTCACGGTGTTGCCTCCGGCGGTGAGCGCCCTGAGGGAGGGGCGCCGATGGTTACGTCGGTGCTGCTGAGAGTTGGGGGTGTGCCGTCGGTTCGGCGGTGGTGCTGTTCGGCAGCGCTGGTGGCGCGGGAGGGTGCCTGTGACGCAGGCGTCCGGGCGGGCAGGCGCTGGGCTTGCTGGGACGTCGCCCGGACCTCTTCAACGTATGACACCGCGTGTCACCTCGCAAGGCACTGAGTGCCAGAACTTCCTCTCAGATGAAATCTTTACGTAACAAATGAGCGATGATCGATCGAACGGCCTCGTCAAGGACCTGCAAAACGGCCCCTGACATGGCAAAACGGCCACCCCGTGGGGTGGCCGTCATCACAGGAACGGGAGCCGCTCAGCGCTCCTTGAGGGCCTGCTCGATCGTCCGCATGACCTCGTCCAGCGGGGCATCGGTACGGGCGACCGTCACCAGCACCTCGCCCTGCGCGGAGGCCGTCGCCGCGGCCGGCTGTGCCTCCGTGGAGCGCCCGGCCCCGATCCCCGTGCCGAACGTCTTGCGCACGATCGCGAAGGCGTGGTCCAGCTGCGCCTCCACGTCCCCCTGCCCGCCCGCCCGCAGCCAGCGCCGCAGGACGTGGTTGTGGGCGGTGACCACGGCGGACGCGGCGACCTCCGCGAGCAGCGGGTCGTCGTTGGCGTCGTCGGCGTGGGCGCGCTCGTCGAAGTGGCCGAGGAGGTACCGGGTGAACAGGCGCTCGTAGCGGGCCACCGACGCGATCTCCGCCTCGCGCAGGGTCGGCACCTCGCGCGTCAGCTTGTAGCGGGCGACCGAGATCTCCGGCCGGGCCGCGTACATCTTCATGACTTCCTTGATGCCGCGGCACACCGTGTCGAGCGGATGCTCGTGCGCGGGCGCGGCGTTGAGCACCGCCTCGGCCCGGACCAGGGTGTCGTCGTGGTCGGGGAAGATCGCCTCTTCCTTGGAGCGGAAGTGGCGGAAGAAGGTGCGGCGGGCGACGCCGGCCTGGGCCGCGATCTCGTCGACGGTGGTCGCCTCGTAGCCCTTGGCCGCGAACAGCTCCATCGCGGCGGCCGCCAGTTCCCGGCGCATCTTGAGCCGCTGGGCGGCGGCGCGAGATCCTGCGGCACTTTCCGGCGCGTCGGTCGAAGCTGGTGTACGTGAGGACTTGGCGGGCTGGGACATGCCCTGAACGTACTGCATGTGCGCAGCTCGCTGCGCGTGACCTGGTTCTCCGCCGCCGCCCTGGGGCGGCGGGAACCGGTCCGGGCCGAGCAGGCCGCCCCACTCCGCGCCGGACCGGAACCAGTCGCCGGGACCGTCAGCGCTTGGCATATTCGCGGAAGCCACGGCCCGTCTTGCGGCCGAGGCAGCCCGCGGCCACCAGGTGCTCCAGGAGCGGTGCCGGAGCGAGCCCCGGGTCGCGGAACTCGCGGTGCAGGACCTTCTCGATGGCGAGCGAGACGTCGAGCCCGACGACGTCCAGCAGCTCGAACGGGCCCATCGGGTAACCGCCGCCCAGCTTCATCGCCGCGTCGATGTCGTCGAGGGACGCGTAGTGCTCCTGCACCATCTTGATCGCGTTGTTCAGGTACGGGAAGAGCAGCGCGTTCACGATGAAGCCCGCCCGGTCCCCGCAGTCGACCGGGTGCTTCCTGATCCGGCCGCAGACCTCGCGGACCGTGGCGTGGACGTCGTCGGCCGTCAGCACCGTACGGACGACCTCGACCAGCTTCATGGCCGGCGCCGGGTTGAAGAAGTGCATGCCGATCACGTCCTGCGGGCGCGAGGTGGCCCGGGCGCAGGCCACGACCGGCAGCGACGAGGTGGTGGTGGCCAGGACCGCGCCCGGCTTGCAGACCTTGTCCAGTGCGGCGAACAGCTGCCGCTTGACCTCCAGGTCCTCGGCGACCGCCTCCACGGCCAGGTCGACGCCCGCGAAGTCGTCGTACGTGCCCGTCGGCGTGATGAGGTCCAGGGTCTGCGCGGCGGCCTCGGCGGTCATCCGGCCCTTGTCGACCGAGCGGGACAGGGACTTGCCGATGCGGGCCTTCGCGGCCTGGGCCTTCTCCTCACTGCGGGCGGCGAGGACGACCTCGTACCCGGCCTTGGCGAAGACCTCGGCGATGCCGGAGGCCATGGTGCCCGAGCCCGCGACACCCACCGAGCGGACCTCCCGGCCCGGGACCAGGTCGCCGCCCTCCAGCGGGGTCAACGCGTCCCGCACGACGGTGCCGCTGCCCGGCGCCTCGTACGTGTAGAAGCCGCGTCCCGCCTTGCGGCCGGTCAGACCCGCCTCGCTCAGCTGCTTCAGGATCGGCGCCGGGGCGTGCAGCCGGTCGCGGGAGGCGGCGTACATCGCCTCCAGGACCGTGCGCGCGGTGTCGACGCCGATCAGGTCGAGCAGCGCCAGCGGGCCCATCGGCAGGCCGCAGCCCAGCCGCATCGCGGCGTCGATGTCCTCGCGGGAGGCGTACTTCGCCTCGTACATCGTGGCGGCCTGGTTGAGGTAGCCGAACAGCAGCCCGTCGGCGACGAAACCGGGCCGGTCGCCGACCGCGACGGGCTCCTTGCCCAGGTCGAGGGCGAGATCGGTGACCGCCGTGACGGCCGCCGGCGCGGTCAGCACCGAGGAGACGACCTCGACCAGCCGCATCGCCGGGGCGGGGTTGAAGAAGTGCAGGCCCAGGACTCGCTCCGGACGGGCCGAGTCGGCGGCGAGCCGCGTGACGGACAGGGCGTTGGTGCCGGTCGCCATGATCGTCTCGGGGCGCACGATCCCGTCCAGTTCGCGGAAGATCTGGTGCTTGACCTCGTACGACTCCGGCGCCACCTCGATGACCAGGTCGGCGTCGGCCGCGGCCCGCAGGTCGGTGGAGGTGCGGACGCGGTCCAGGATCTGCGCGCGCTCCTGCTCGGTCAGCCGGCCGCGCTCGACGCCACGGGCGGTGGAGGACTCCAGGGCGGCGACGCACTTCGCGGCCTGGGCCTCGCTGATGTCGATGCCGACGACCTCGCGGCCGGCCTTGGCGAGGACCTCGGCGATGCCGGTGCCCATCGTGCCGAGGCCGACGACGGCGATGGTGCGCAGCGGGGACAGGGACGGGTCGGAAAGGGGAGTGGCCATCGCGGGACTCCAGGATGAGGGTGACGACGGGGAACGCTCCCGGGTGCGCCGCGTACGGACCGGCAGGGGCCGGTCCCGGGCGCACCGGGTGCGTGAGAAGTGCGGGTGTTGGCCGGGCTGCGAGCGCACACGCCCGGTGCCGAGGAGCCGGGCGTGCACACGCCCGGTGAACGGCGGTTCCGACCGGCCCTGTCCCGGGGCCGAGCCGTACTGCGGTACCGATGTACCGAACCGACTGCTCTCACGGTGGCCGCGTCACCAGACCGCCGCGAGGAGATACGAGTGGGTAACTCGCTCGTCTGAGCTTAACTCGCGGGTAACGAGCGCGCCAGCCCTCGTGTTTGTGATGTACGTCCCGCGCAGCTCGCGCCAGCCCCTAATCTCTCAGTCATGGACGAAGAGTTGCGATCACTCACGGAGCGCTTACGGCAGGAGTCGGGGGCGTCGCCCGCCTTCGAGCGGCTCGTGGCGACCGACGACCTCGACGCCCTGGCCGCGGTGCTGACCGAACACGGGCAGCCCTTGTGGGCGAGGGAGCTGGCCGCCTTCCGGCTGGGGCTCGCCGGGGACCGGCGGGCCTTCGAGTCCCTGGTGCTGCTGCTCAACCACCGTGACCCGCCGCGCTGCGCCTCCGCCGCCCACGCCCTGACCCGCCTCGGCGACCCGCGCACCGCCCGCGCGGCCGCCGCCCTCGCCACCAACGAACTGCGCGTCGCCTACGCCCTCCACCCCGTTCGGCTCCTGGTCGACCTGCGCGCCCCGGAGGCCGTGCCCGCCCTGATCACCACCCTTCAGCGACGGCTGCGCCCGCACGACCCGTACCGCCGCGTGGCCATCGCCTGCGTGGACGGGCTCGGCGCGCTGGGCGACGCCCGGGCCAGACCCGTGCTGAACGAGGCCCTCGCGCATCCGGTACTGGCGGAGGCGGCGGTGCGGGCGCTGGGGCGGATTCCGAAGCAGAGGTGAGGTCAGCGGGGGAGTGCGCGTGCGTACCGCACCTCGGGGACCGTGACACCGTCCACCTGGAAGGGCTCCTCCGCGCCGTCCGCCTCGAAGCCGGCCCGTTCGTAGAAGCGGCGGGCCCGGCCGTTGCCCTTGAGGACCCACAGGAGCAGACGGCCGTGGCCCGCGGCGGCGCAGCGCGCGACGGACTCCGCGAGGAGGGCCTGCCCCGCGCCCTGTCCCACTTGGTCGGGGTGGACGTAGATGGCGTACAACTCGGCGTCGGGCGTGAGGAGTTCACCGTCCCGGTACGGCCCGTGGCAGGCCCAGCCCACGACCTCGCCGCCGGTGTCCTCGGCGACCAGGTTCACCACGCTGCCGTCGGCCTGCGCCAGATGCCCGCGACGCCGCTCGGCGTCCTCCGGGACGCTGAGCCGGTCCAGGTACGACTGCGGTACCAGCCCCCGGTACGCGCTCTGCCAGCCGCGGACGCGGATCTCGGCGACGCGGTCGCAGTCGGCGAGCGTCATCTCCCGTATCCGAAGCGCCCTGGTCGAAGGACTCACTCCGTCACCACCGCGAACGCCTCGACCTCCAGCAGGAATTCGGGCCGGACCAGCCCCGCGACCCGCACCGCCGACGCGGCAGGCAGCCGGTCGTCGGGTATGTACTCCGCACGGGCCGCCCGGATGGCGGGCATGTGGGCCATGTCCGTGACGAAGTAGGTGAGTTTGACGACGTCGTCGAAGGTCGCCCCGGCGGCGGCCAGGCAGCGCCGGAGGTTCTCGAAGACCCGACGGGCCTGTGCCGCCGGGTCGCCCTCTCCGACCGGCCGGCCCTGCTCGTCCAGCGCGAGCTGTCCTGCGATGGCCACGAAACGGCCGGTGCCCATGACGACGTGGCTGTACTGGGCCGCGGCGGCGACCCCGTCGGGCGCGGCAATTCTGGTCAGCTCACTCATGGGTCCATCGTGGACCACGGCACCGACCTGTGTGCTCGGAACCGGCCGCCGCCGGCTCCCCGGACCGGTTTCCTTGCACGGGACTTTGCGGACACCCCCTAGCGCTTCAGCTGGGCGTACATGGCTTCCAGGTCTGCGGACAGCTGCGACTTGATCCACCGGGTGGTGTCGTCGGCCAGTACCTCGTGCGCCCCTGCCTCGATGCCGTCGAGCGCGGCCACGGCGACGTCGCGTGGGTCGGCCTTGGGCGCGTCGATGCCCGACGTCATGTCGGTGTCCACGTAGGCCACATGGAGCCCGGTCACCGCGATGCCGCGCGGCTGCAACTCCAGGCGCAGGGAGTTGGTCTGCGACCACAGGGCGGCCTTGGAGGCGCTGTAGGGCGTGCCGTCGGCCAGCCAGGACAGGGCGGAGTGGACGTTGAGGATGTGCCCTCCGCCCCTGCGCTCGATGATCGGCGCGAAGGCCCGGGTGACCAGCAGCGGCCCGTAGAAGTTGGTCTCCAGATCCCGGCGCACGTCGTCCATCGGGGACTCGAGGTACGAAGCGCGGGCGGAGGCGCCGGCGTTGTTGATCAGGATGGTGACGTCCTGGGCCTGCTCGGCGGCGGCTGCCACGGATGCCGGGTCGGTGACGTCGAGCGCCAGCGGAACGGCATCGGGGTGCGTCACCGAGCGAGGGTCGCGGGCGGTGGCGTAGACCTTGCCGGCCCCGCGCGCGTAGAGCTCCTCGACCAGCACCTTGCCGATGCCCCGGCTGCCTCCGGTGACGAAGACGCCGGCGCCCTTGATCGCTGTCACGACTACCTCCAACATGGAAAACCGATCGGTTTCACCATCGTAAACCGATCGGTTTTCAGGCGCAAGAGGATGGCCGCGGCGCCAACGGCTGCGAGTGACGCGTCAGCGCATGCCTGCCGCGTCGAGCAGGGTGTTCACGGTGGGCGCGATGAGCCCGGGCAGCTTGTCGGCCCCGATTCCCGCGCGGGCGCTGGCGCCGTCGAAGACCAGGCTGAGCTGCCGGGCCAGCAGGTTGGCGTCGCCCGCCCCGCCCAGTTCGGCCTCGGAACGGAAGAACTCCGTCAGGTTCGCCTTGATCCGGTGGGCCACCCGGCTCGCGGGGTGGTTCTGGTTCTTCAGCTCGATCTGAACAGCCAGGTACGGGCAGCCTCGGAACTCGGGCGTCCCCGACTGCGACTCCACCTGCTCGAAGACGTGCAGGATTCGCTCGCGGGGCGACCGGCCGTCGTCCGCCGCGGGCAGGAGGGTCGCCACGAAGGCGGAGGCGCGCTCCTCCAGGCTCACTGCCAGCAGTTCGTCCTTGCTCTCGAACAGCTGGTACAGGGAGCGCTTCGACACGCCGGCCGCCTTGCACAGCGCCTCGACGCCGATACCGACACCTTCCCGGTAGGTGAGCGTGGCCGCCGCCTCCAGCAGCCGCTCTCTGGTGTTTGGCTTCACTTCGGTGGTCATACCGCGAGGTTAACCCGATGTGGAGGAAATGAAAACCGATCGGTTTTTAGGGTGTCGGGGCAGATCAGGGCGTTCGCTTCGCCGGGGGCTGCCAGCCGCCGGTGACTTCCTTGACGGGCTTGTGGGGGAAGCGGCGTCGGGCGTGTTCCTGCGCGTGGGAGTCCGGCAGGACGTACAGGGTTTCCTTCTTGTCCTGGAGCGGCCGCAGGACGGTATCCATGTAGTTCTTGCGGTCGTCCAGGTAGGGGCCCAGGACGTCCTCGCCGGCGGGGCAGACGGCGAGGCAGTAGCCGGACTTGTAGCCGGGGGGTGAGCTCAGGCTCTGCCACATGGAGGCGTTCTCGGAATCGGTGACCCGGGAGCGGTAGTCGGCGGCGTCCTCGCTGTCGGCCACGGTCTGCGCCCAGTCGGTGAACCCGCTCATGAATTCACGGTAGTTGTGCGTCGTGCAGGCGAGCGCGTCGAAGGCGCCGTCCTTGGCGATGGCGCCGACCGGACAGGCGGCGACGCACAACTTGCAGTCGATGCAGGGGTTGTAGTCCAGCGGCTGCCCGTACTCGCTCACCTCTGCGTCCACCAGGACGGTGACCAGCAGGATGAAGCTGCCGAACTTCGGGTGGATGACGTTGCGGTGCAGGCCCATCACGCCGAGTCCGGCGGCCACCGCGACGGTCTTGTGCGCAACGACCCAGATCCGCTCGCTGGGAAAGCGGTCCATCTCCTGGGGGAAGCCGACCGACGGATTGAGCGCACGGTATCCGGCGTCCTGCAGCGCCTGGGTGACGCTGCGGGCGGGGGAGCGGCAGTTGTCGCGGTTCATCCGGACCGCCATCGCGATGAGGGTGCGGGTGCCGGGCAGTGCGGACCGGGTGTGCTCGCGCTCGCCGGCCAGGTCGGGGTGGTCCAGGCTGACCGCGGCCGCGTCGTCCGCACCGGCCGCCAGGCACAGGTCGCGCAGCCAGGCCGCGTCGATCACCGCCGGAGGGCTCGCGACGTCACCCGCCGCGCGCCGGGCCAGTACGGCCCGCACCGACGGATGCGCGGCCAGCTTCCCCGGAATCCTGTGCTCCGCCGACTTTCCCTCGGCGCCGCGTGCGGTAGTCATCCGACACTCCTGGTAGATCTCGTCCGAGCTCGCCCCAGGGCGAGAAACCGTTCGGTTTCGGCTTCACCGTAAACCGATCGGTTTTCACGCGCAAGGTCATTGGAATCGGACGGGCTCCGTGCGGTCCGGGCCGGGACGGGCGGGAACCTCCGGTGTCGGACGGGTCAGCGGTGAGCGGAGCGGTTGGTTTCGACGCTCTCCTCCAGGGTGGGTATGGACGTGAAGGCGGCGAAGCGTTCCACGCTGGAGCTCAGCCTCGGAAGCCGAGCAGGCCGTGCAGCGCCGAGCCCTTCGAGGAGGCCGGCGCTCCCTTCCCGGCGGCCGGCTCCGGGTCGGGCCGTGCCTCGCACACCGCGTCCGCCTCGCCGTGGCCGCGCGGCACCGTGCCGTCGGAGAGGTACGCCGCCAGATGCTCGTCCAGGCACTTGTTCCCGCTCAGCGTGATGCCGTGGTTGCCGCCGCCCTCCTCGACCACCAGGCTGGAGTCCGCCAGCAGACGGTGGACGGTGACACCGCCCTCGTACGGGGTGGCCGCGTCGCCGGTCGCCTGGAACAGCAGGGCGGGCGGCAGTTTGCCGTTGGCGATGTTCACCGGCTTGAGCGAGTCCGCCGGCCAGAACGCGCACGGCGCGTTGTACCAGGCGTTGTTCCAGGTCATGAACGGTGCCTTCTCGTACACCGCCCAGCTGTCCTCGCGCCACCGGCGCCAGTCGCGCGGCCAGCCGGCGTCCCGGCACTGCACCGAGGTGTAGATGCTGTAGCCGTTGGCGCCGGGGGCGTCGACCGCACCGAGGGCCTCGTACGCCTCGATCAGCGGCTCGGGCTTCCCGTCGTTCACGTACGCCGCGAACGCCTCGGCCAGACGGGGCCAGTAGCCGTTGTGGTAGCCGCCCGGGATGAAGGTGTCCTCCAGCTCCGCCGCCCCCACCCTGCCGCCCGCCGGCTTCTTCGCCAGCGCCGCCCGCATCGCGTACCACCTGGCCTCGATCCGCTCCGGGTCGGTGCCGAGCCGGTACGTCGCGTCGTGCTCGGCGACCCAGGCCAGGAAGGCGCGGTGGCGGTCGTTGAAGGCCAGGTCCTGGTTGAGGTTGGCGTCGTACCAGACCTCCGTGGGGTCGACGACCGAGTCCAGGACCAGGCGCCGGACGCGCTCCGGGAAGAGCTTGGCGTAGACCGCGCCCAGGTAGGTGCCGTACGAGTAGCCGAGGTAGTTGATCCGCTGCGCGCCCAGGGCCTGCCGGATGGCGTCCATGTCGCGCACGGCGCTGGTGGTGTTCAGATGCGGCAGCAGATGGCCGTACTTCTTGCCGCATGACGTCGCGAAGGACTCGGCGCGAGCGAGGTTGGCCCGCTCGATCGCGGGTGTCACCGGCAGGGAGTCCGGGCGCACCGGGCCGAAGTGGCCGCGGCGGCAGTCCAGCGCGGGCCGGCTCTTGCCCACGCCGCGCGGGTCGAACCCGATGACGTCGTACTGGGCCGCCACCTTCCCGGGCAGCGCGGACGCGACGAACCCGGCGAGCGCCAGACCGCTGCCGCCGGGGCCGCCCGGATTGACCAGCAGCGGGCCCTGGTAGGTCCTGGCGGTGTGCGGGACGCGGGACAGGGCGAGGGTGATCCGCTTTCCGTGCGGCCTGCGGTGGTCGAGCGGCACCTGCAGGGACGCGCACTGGAGCGTCGGGTACTTCTTGGTGGCGCAGTTCTTCCAGCTGGGTTCCGCGATGGATTCCGCGATGGGTCCCGCGGTGTGCACGGGCTCCGCGGTGCGCGGTGCGCTCGCCTCGGCGGGAACGGCCGTGAAGGTGCCGGCCATGACGGCGGCGGCGCCGCACAGCGCGGCTGCGCGTTTTCTCATGGAGTCCTCCCAGGACGGCGGGATGGAGGACCGCGAGGGTCACCGTCCTCGCCGCATCGTCCCGGAGAGGAGTCCTGGAAGAGCTCATGCCATCACTGTCATGACCCGGATGGATCTTCGGATGCGCTCGAACGCGCCTGAAGGTATGCGCTCGAACGCTCCTCAAGGAGCGCGCTCTGACGCCTTAAAGGGTCGCGCTCTGGCGCCTTAAAGGAGCGAGAGTTGTGTCGGCCCGGACACCGGGGGCTCCTCGGCCGGCTCCGGGGGCCGGATCCGGCGCGGCATCCCCGCGCGTGTGGGCCCGATGCCGTACTCCTCGGCCAGCTCGTGCACCTGACGGGTGATCCGGCGCTGGTACCACTTCGGGGCGTAGGAGCCCGCCGCGTACAGCCGCTCGTAGCGGGGCACCAGGTGGGGGTGGTGCTGCCCCAGCCAGGTCATGAACCACTCGCGGGCGCCCGGCCGCAGATGCAGCACCAGCGGGGTGACGGACGTGGCGCCGGAGGCCGCGATCGCCCGTACGGTGGCCCGCAGCCGGTCCGGCTGGTCGCTCAGGAACGGGATGACCGGCGCCATCAGCACCCCGCAGCCGATGCCGTGCTCGCCGAAGGTCCGTACGACCTCCAGGCGCCGCTCCGGCGCGGGCGTGCCCGGCTCGACGGTGCGCCACAGCTCCTGGTCGGTGAAGCCGACCGAGACGGAGATGCCCACGTCGGTCACCTCCGCGGCCTGCTTGATCAGCTCCAGGTCGCGCAGGATGAGCGTGCCCTTGGTCAGGATCGAGAAGGGGTTCGCGTGATCGCGCAGGGCCGAGATGATGCCCGGCATGAGGCGGTAGCGGCCCTCGGCGCGCTGGTAGCAGTCGACGTTCGTGCCCATCGCGATGTGCTCGCCCTGCCAGCGGCGCGAGCCGAGCTGTCGGCGCAGCAGCTCCGGCGCGTTGGTCTTGACCACGATCTGGGAGTCGAAGTCCAGGCCCGTGTCGAGGTCGAGATAGCTGTGCGTCTTGCGCGCGAAGCAGTACACGCACGCGTGTGAGCAGCCGCGATAGGGATTGACGGTCCACTGGAACGACATCCGGGAGACCGCAGGCACCCGGTTGATGATCGACCGGGCCCGGATCTCGTGGAAGGTGATTCCGGCGAACTCCGGCGTGTCGAACTGAACCGACGTAACTGCGTCCGCGCCGAACAGCGCGGCGTCGGCCCGGCTGTGTTCGGAGTCCTCTGTGAGGTTGTCCCAGCGCATGACGCCTCCTCGGTAGCACTGAGCACAGAATAGAACACATGTTCCCTTGATCGTGCGAGGGTGTTTTCCGAACGGGTGCGACCGGGTTGGGCGACCCCGATTTGGGGGGCCGGGCAGCGGGGTGGTTGGCTTGCCCCCAATCCCCGAGAACCCATGTCCTGGAGGAAAGCGATGGCGCAGGTCGAGGCCACTACGGAGCGGATCGTCGCGGCGGACGCGGAGACGGTGTTCGACGCCCTCGCCGACTACAGCGGCACGCGCGCGAAGCTGCTGCCCGAGCAGTTCAGCGAGTACGAGGTCCGCGAGGGCGGTGACGGCGAGGGCACCCTCGTCCACTGGAAGCTCCAGGCCACCAGCAAGCGCGTGCGCGACTGCCTCCTGGAGGTCAGCGAGCCCACCGACGGAGAGCTGGTCGAGAAGGACCGCAACTCCTCCATGGTCACCACCTGGCGGGTCACCCCGGCCGGCGACGGCAAGTCCCGGGTCGTCGTGACCACCACCTGGACCGGCGCCGGCGGTATCGGCGGCTTCTTCGAGAAGACCTTCGCGCCCAAGGGCCTCGGCCGGATCTACGACGCGCTGCTCGCCCGGCTTGCCGCCGAGGTCGAGAAGTAGCCTCCCCAAGGTTCGGACGCCCAGGGGCTGTTGTGCCCCTCACCGGTTCGAGTGATCTCCGTACGGCTCGCTCCCGTGCCGTAACTCGTCGCGCTTGCTCGTAGTTGTCGCTTTTACGCGGGAATTGTGCGGCAGCGCGACGAGGGGAGCGGTGGGTGGGCGGGATCACTCTGGCGCAGGACGAACCGGCGGTGGCACCTCCCGAACCTCCCGCCCCGCCGCCGGCCCCGGCCGTCGAACTGAGCCCGCGCAGAGTGCGGTTGGTCTTCCTCGCGCTCCTGCCGGCCCTGCTCCTCGCCGCCCTGGAGCAGATGATCGTCGCCACGGCGCTCCCGAAGATCGTCGGTGAGCTGCACGGCCTGGACCGGATGTCCTGGGCGATCACCGCCTACCTGCTCACCGCGACCGTCGGGCTGCCGGTCTACGGCAAGCTCGGCGACCTGCTCGGCCGCAAGGGCGTCTTCCAGTTCGCGATCGTCGTCTTCGTCGCCGGCTCCGCGCTCGCGGGCCGGGCGCAGACCATGGACCAGCTGATCGCCTTCCGGGCCCTCCAGGGCGCCGGTGCGGGCGGCCTCATGATCGGTGTCCAGGCGATCGTCGCGGACATCGTGCCCGCCCGGCAGCGCGGCCGCTACCTGGGCCTGATCGGCGCCGCCTTCGGACTCGCCTCCGTGGCCGGGCCGCTGCTCGGCGGCTACTTCACCGACCACCTCTCCTGGCGCTGGTGCTTCTACGTCAACGTGCCCTTCGGCCTGGTCACACTGGCCGTCGTCGCCATCGCCCTGAAGCTGCCGAAACCGCCGCGCAAGGCCCGGCTGGACCTCCTCGGCGCGCTGCTGCTGACCGCCGCCTCCACCTGCCTGGTCCTGCTGACCAGTTGGGGCGGCACCGAGTACGCCTGGGACTCGCGGATGATCCTCGGCCTCGGCGCCGGAGCGGCCGTGGCGACCGTCCTCTTCCTCGTCGCCGAGCACTTCGCCGCCGAACCCCTCATCCCGCTACGGCTGTTCAGGGACTCCGTCTTCAACGTCACCGGCCTGGTCGGCCTGGTGACCGGAGCCGGGCTGTTCGGTGCCGCCAGCTATCTGCCGACCTACCTCCAGATGGTCGACGGGGTCTCCGCCACCGAGTCGGGCCTGCTCATGCTGCCCATGACGGCCGGCATCGTCGGTGCCTCCGTCATCGCCGGCCAGCTCATCAGCCACACCGGCCGCTACAAGGCCTACCCGATCCTCGGCTGCGCCCTCTCCGCCGCTGGCATGTGGCTGCTGTCCCGCCTCGACGCCGACACGCCCCGGCTGCACTACGGCATCTGGACGGCCGTCCTCGGCGCCGGCATCGGCATGGTGATGCCGGTGCTGATCCTCGCCGTGCAGAACTCCGTGCGCCCCGCCGACCTGGGCACCGCGACCAGCGCCAACAACTACTTCCGGCAGATCGGCGGCAGCGTCTCGGCCGCCGTCCTCGGCACGTTCCTCGCCGGCCGGCTCGCCGACGCCCTGGCCCACCACCTGCCCACGCGCGCGGGCGACCGGCTCCCCGACCCCGAGTCCCTCACCCCGCAGCTCGTGCACGCCCTGCCCCCCAGGCTGCGCGACGGCTACATCGGGGCGTACGCCGACGCCATGCCGAGGATCTTCCTCTACCTGGTGCCGGTGCTGGCCCTCGGGCTGGTCATCGCCCTCTTCCTCAAGGAGAAACCCCTGGTGTCCCACCACGCATCCGTCACCGACCCGGACACGGAGCCGGGGAGCGCCCCGATCCCGCAGGCCCGCGCTCCGCACACCGCCGGGGTCCCCGTCTGCGGCTCGGTGCAGCACCACGACGGGACCGTCGTGCCCCGCGCGGCGCTCACCCTCATCGACGTCACCGGCCGGCAGACCGGACGCGGCGCGAGCGGTGAGGACGGGCGCTACGCGCTGGCCACGCCGGGGCCCGGCTCCTACGTGCTGATCGCCGCCGCGGGCGGCCACCAGCCGCAGGCGGTCTCGGTGACCGTCGGCGAGCGCCCCGTCGAACTGGACATCGTCCTCGGCGGCGCGGGCAACCTCGTCGGCAGCGTGGTCACCGCCGACGGCACCCCCGTACGGGACGCCAGCGTCACGCTCACCAATGCGCACGGCGAGGTGGTGGCCACCACCCGTAGCGGCCGCGAGGGCGGCTACGTCATCACCGATCTGGTGGCAGGCGAGTACACTCTCGCCGCCAGCGCCCCCGCCTTCCGCCCGGCCGCGCTCCCCGTCACCGTCCAGGCCGCCCGCGAGACCCGCCGGGACATCGAACTGGCCGGCGGCGCCCTGCTGCGCGGCACGGTCCGGGCGGGCGGCGGACGGCCCGTGGAGGACGCCCGGGTGACGCTGCTCGACGTGGCGGGCAACGTCGTCGACACCCTCACCACAGGGCCCGACGGCACGTTCCGGTTCGTCGACCTGTCCTCCGGCGAGTACACCGTCATCGCCGCCGGCTACCCGCCCGTCGCCACCGTCCTTCAGGTGGCCGGAGGCGGGCGCACCGAGCGGGACCTCCAGCTCGGACACGAGGACTGACCCGCACCGGCGCTGCGCTCGGCCGGTCTCACCGTTCTGGCGAGCGGCGAACTGCCCCTCGTCACCACGGAGTTCCACCCCGACGGCGGGCGTGTCGAGCTGCCCTCCAGGTGGCTGGTGGCGGGGCGTACGGCTTAGAGGTCGTTTCTTATGGCGTGATCGTTCGTTGATCCGTGCATGACGGATCTCGTGGGGCGGCTGGTGCCGGACGAGTTGTGGGCGTTGTTCAGGCGGGTGGTGCCACCGACAGTGGTGAGACGTCCGCAGGGTGGTGGCCGACGCCGGACGGGTGACCGCGAAGCCCTGGCCGCGATCATCTTTGTGGCGACTTCGGGGTGCACATGGCGGCAGCTGCCGCCGGTGTTCGGCCCGGCCTGGCCCACGGTCTACCGCCGGTTCGCCCAGTGGAGCCGGGACCGGGTCTGGGCCCGGCTCTACCGTGTGATCCTCGACGAACTCGGAGCGCGGGGTGAGCTGGACTGGTCACGGTGCGCGATCGACTCGGTCAGTCTGCGGGCGGCAAAAGGGGGCCACTGACGGGACCGAATCCGACCGATCGCGGCAAGCGGGGATCGAAGATCCACCTGATCTGTGACCGGAACGGGCTGCCGTTGTCCCTGGGTATCTCCGGCGCGAACATGCACGACAGCCAAGGTTTGGAGCCGCTCGTGCGCGGCATTCCGCCGATCAGGTCCCGCCGCGGGCCCTGGCGCCGGAGGCCGGCAAAACTGCACGCGGACAAGGGCTACGACTACGACCACCTGCGCCGATGGCTTCGCCGACGAGGCATCCGCCATCGCATCGCCCGCAAGGGCGTTGAGTCCTCACAACGGCTGGGGCGACATCGCTGGGTGGTCGAGAGAACCGTGTCCTGGCTGGCCGGCTGCCGCAGGCTCCACCGCCGCTATGAACGCAAGGCCGAACACTTCCTCGCCTTCGTCGCCATAGCAGCGACTCTCATCGGCTATCGCCGCTTGGCCACCTTTCTCACGGCCTGAGCCTGTCCTGCTGCACGTCGAAGCAGACCAGCCCCATGGACTCCGCGACATCCGCTGCGTAGGCCGACGCCTCCTCAGCCATGCTGAATCGCATGGGGAAGTAAATCAGCGGACCACTGGCTTCGTCGATCAGCGGACCAGTTGACCAGGGCGAGGTGTCCTCTTCGTCCTCGGTGAGGTCGCCCCACCGCTCAAGCAGTGCGGCAACGTAAGCCGCAATGCGTTCGGATGGACGCTCTTCCACCTCGCTGCCGATGTAGCGGTCGTACAGGTTGCTGAAGACCTGGCCGGCGGTCTTGTCATCCGCCGGCCTCTCGCCTTCCCAAACAGCAAGGTCGTAGCTCATGCCAGGAGGCTCTCATGCCGCTCTGACAGCCATAAGAAACGACGTCTTAGAGGTCCTCAAGTCAGATGTCCTCAAGCCGGAGGGTCCTTGAGACGGACGGTCAGCGGTCCGGGCCGCCCAGCCGGTCGGCCAGGCACGCCAGGTACAGCGCCATGGCCGTCCGGTGCTCGCGCAGCGGGCGGCCGGTGAGCTGCTCGATCTTGTTCATGCGGTAGACGACGGTGTTGCGGTGGATGTGCAGCGCCGCGGACGCCCGTACGAGGTTGAAGCCGCTCTCGCACCAGGCGGTGATCGTGTCCCGGAGGGCCGGCCAGTCCGGCTGTTCCCGCAGCCGCGCGGCGGTCAGGTCGAGCAGCCGGGTGCGGGCGGACTGGCTCACCGCCGCGAGGAGCTGGTGGACCCGTAGATCGCCGATCGCGTGGACGGTGGAGCCGCCGTCCACCCGGGCGCCCAGGCGCAGCGCGTCGCACGCGTCCTGGTAGGAGTCGTGCAGAGCGCCGACGGACGTGGCCGGTTCGCCGATGCCCGCGCGGGCGGTGAGTCCGTCCTGGGCGGCGATGACGTCCGTGACCCGGCGGCAGTCGGCGGCCGGCGCGTCGGCCGGGGCCCGGGCCGGCAGCCGGTGCAGGACGCCGATCCAGCCGGGAGCCGTCCCGGCGACGATGTCCTGCGGGTCGGCGAAGACGTCGCGGACCGTACGCAGCAGCTCGGAGCGGACCAGCGCCACGTCCCGGGCCCGGGCGCCCCGACGGGCGCCCGCATCCGGCACCGTCACCTCGAACGCCACCGCGACCCGGCGCAGCCGCAGGTCGAAGCCGAGGTCGGCAGCCCGGAACATCAGGAGATCGCCCTCCACGACCAGCGGGTCGTAGGAGGCGATGTCGGTGAGCAGTTTCTCGGCCGCCCGCTCGGCGAGCAGCCGGGAGCGCAGCATCACCGACTCCCGGATCAGGATCTCCGTCTGCCGCTTCACCAGCAGACCGAAGCGGCCCACCTGCGCGGGGGTGCCGGTGATCCCGACGGTCCCCACCGCCCGCCCGTCCGTGACCAGGGGCAGCGTGATCCCGGGCCGTACCCCGCGCAGCGAGTGGGCCTGAGAGGCGTTGTGCGTGGCGGGTTCCTTGGTGCGGACGACCTCGACGGACGCCTCATGGAAGGTGCCGACGCGGCTGCTGTCGCCGCTGCCGATGACCATGCCCTCGGCGTCGGTGATCAGCACGTTGAAGCCGATGACCGCGGAGGTGTCCCCGGCGATCTCCTGCGCGAGTGACGGGCTCAGCATGGGCGATTCCTCCCGCCAGGGGCGGTCCGGGTTGGACGCACCGTACAGGGGAGGCAGGCATTCCGGCGACAAGTTCGTACGAAGTGAACGGTGACGTGCGGCGGGCCTGTGCTTAGCGTATGGGCCTCATCACCTCCCCGCCGGGAGCACAGCGTCCCGTGAATCGGCGGGATCCTTCAGCACCGAGACGGAAGGCCCGAGCCGATGATCCGTGTGCGCTCGCTCGCTCTCGCTTTGTCCGCGATGCTCCTGATGTCCACCGCCGCCTGCGGCTCGGGCGGGGACGACGCCCCGAAGAACGTGTCCGCCGAGACCGCCGCGCTGGGCACGCTCACGCCCGGCGTCATCAAGGTCGCCGTCCAGCCCTACGCCCCGTACACCAGCGTGCAGGGCGGCAGAATCGTCGGACTCGACGGCGACATCCTCGCCTACGCCGCCAAGAAGCTGGGCCTGAAGATCGAGCCGGAGGTGACGGACTTCGCGGGCATGCTCGCCGGGGTGCAGTCCCGCCGGGTCGACATCACCATCGGCGGTGTCGCCTGGTCCGCCGACCGGCAGAAACAGGGGCTGTTCACCGATCCGCCCTACTACTCGCCCCCGGCGATGGCCGTCCGCAGCGGCAAGACGTACAAGACGGTCGGTGACCTGGAGGGCCTGAACCTGGGCACCGTCGAGGGCTACGTCTGGGTCAAGTCCATCCAGGCCGTGCCGGACGGCAAGCTGCACGCGTACCCCGACGCCAACGGCGTCTTCGACGACCTGGGCGCCGGCCGGGTCGACGTCGGCTTCCTCGACCCGCTGATCATCATCGCCGCGCAGAAGCAGCGTCCTGAGCTGAAGATCGACACCCAGTACCTGACGCCGCCGACCGCCGCGCAGGTGAAGGCCAAGCCCGCCTACGCGTACTTCCAGCCGTACCAGACCGGCTTCTACCTGCCGAAGAAGGCCACGAAGCTGGAGCGGGCGATCTCCGCGCAGATCGACGCCATGTACAAGAACGGCGAGCTGGACAAGCTCGTCCGCAAGTACGGCGGCGACCCGAAGCAGTTCCTCGTGCCCGCCGCCGACGTCGCCACGGCCCGCCGCGGCGTGGACCGGCCCAAGGACTGGACGCCCCCGTCCATCGCCCAGTGAAAGCAGCCGCCATGTCCGGTCTCTTCGAGGTGCCCTGGTCCGACTACCGGCCCGATCTGATCTCCGCGCTCGGGCGCACCGTGTCCTACACGGTCGTCAGCTTCGCGGGTGCGGTACTGCTCGGCCTGGCCGTGGCGCTGCTCCGGCTCAGCAAGGCCTGGCCGGCGCGCGCCCTCGCCGCCGTCTACACCGAGGTGTTCAAGAACATCCCGCTGCTCGCCATCATCTTCCTGACCTACTTCGGCCTCGCCTCGGCCGGAATCCGGCTGGACGTCTTCACGGCCGGCTGCCTCAGCCTGATCGTCTTCTACGCCGCCTACCTGTCCGAGATCTTCCGCGCCGCGATCAGCGGCGTGCACGCCGGGCAGACCGAGGCCGGCGAGGCGCTGGGTGTCGGCAGGACCGGCATCTTCGGCCACATCGTGCTGCCGCAGGCCCTGCGCCTGGCCCTGCCCGGCACCAACACCATGCTCGTCGACCTGCTCAAGTCCACCTCGCTGCTGGTCACCGTCTCCGCCGCGGAGCTGATGTCCGAGGGGCGGCTCATCACCTCGGCCACCTTCCGGGCCCTGGAGGTGTACCTGGTCATCGCGGCGATCTACTTCGCCCTCTGCTACCCGCTGTCCCAGCTGCTGCTGCTCCTGGAGCGCAAGGTCCGGTCGGGAGTGCCCCTGTCGCCGTGGCGACGGCGGCGCCTGCGGGCGGCCCGTGCCCTGTTGGCCACCGAGCCGGCCGCCGCCGTTCCCGTGAAGGAGGTTTCCGCATGACCGAGTCAGTGGCCGCGGCGACGCCCGCCGCCCGGGCCTCCTCCCAGGCCGTCATACGGATCGAGGGGCTGTGCAAGTCCTTCGACGGCCGGCTCGTGCTCGACCGGGTGAACCTGGAGGTGGGCCGGGGCAGCATCGTCAGCGTCATCGGGCAGAGCGGGGGCGGGAAGACGACCCTGATGCGCTGCGTGAACCTGCTGGAACGCCCGGACCAAGGCACCGTCGAAGTCGCCGGTGAGGTCGTCCACGAGGGCGGCCGCATGGTCTGCCGCGACCTGCCCCGGCTGCGCCGCACGGTCGGCATGGTCTTCCAGCGGTTCCACCTGTTCCCGCACCTGACCGCCGTGGAGAACGTGGTGCTCGCGCAGCGCAAGGCGGGAGTGCCCGAAGCGCAGGCCCTGGAACGGGCCGTGGCACTGCTGCGCCGGGTCGGGGTGGCCCACCGCGCCCTCGCCCAGCCCGAGCAGCTCTCCGGCGGCGAGCAGCAGCGCGTCGCCATCGCGCGGGCCCTCGCCCTCAGGCCCGAGGTGCTGCTCTTCGACGAGCCCACCTCCTCCCTGGACCCCGAGGCGACGCGGGAGGTGCTGAGCGTGATGCGCGAACTGGCCGCCGACGGGATGACGATGCTGCTCGTCACCCACGAACTGCCCTTCGCCCGGGAGGTGGCCGACCACGTCGTGTTCGTCGACGGCGGCCGGATCGTGGAGGAGGGCCGGCCCGAGGACGTCCTGGACACTCCCGCCGAGGCCCGCACCAGGGAGTTCCTCGCGTCGTACGGGAACCCCGCATGAGCGCCGTGTCGGGTACCGCGGACCCGGTCGTCGTCGTGGGCGGCGGTGTCGTGGGGCTGTGCACGGCCTACTACCTGGCCACCGCCGGGCTGCCGGTAGAGGTGGTCGAGCGGCGTCGGCTCGGCTCCGGGGCGTCCCGGGGCAACGCCGGCTGGGTCTGCCTCAGCCACTCGACGCCGGTGCCGGCCCCGGGCGTGGTGCGCTACGCCCTGCGCTCGCTGGGCCGCCCGGACTCCCCGCTCTACCTGCGGCCACTTCCGGACCCGGCGTTCGTACGGTGGCTGTGGCGGTTCTGGCGCAGCAGCACCCCGGCCGTCTTCAAGCGCGGCTACGCGGCGGTCGCCGAGCTGAACCGCGAGACCTTCGGCCTGTTCGACGGCATGCGCGAGGCCGGGGTGGACACGACGCTGACCCGGCCCGGGATGGTGCACGCCTTCCTGTCACCGGCCGAGGCTCGGCACCACCTCGCGGTCCAGCGGGAGATGGCGGACGGGCACTACCCCGTGCCCGACGACATCGTCACGGGCACCGAGGCGCACCTGCTGGACGAGGCCCTGTCACCGGCCGTGCGCGCGGCCTACCTCGTGGCGGGGGAGGGGGTCGTCGACCCGGAGGCGTTCGCGCGTGCCCTCGGCGAGGCGCTGGCCGGCGCGGGTGTGAAGATCCACGAGAACGCCGAGGTCACCGGGTTCCGGACGGCGGGCGGCCGGGTCACCGCGCTGCGCACCGCCGACACCGAACTGCCCTGTTCGGCGGTCGTCGTCGCCGCCGGGATGCGCTCGCCGGACCTGCTCGGGCTCCTGGGGCACCGTCTGCCCCTCCAGGCGGGCAAGGGCTACAGCTTCTCCGTGGACCTGGATCCGGCGCCCCGGCACACGCTGTACTTCGGCGAGCGCCGGGCCGTCGCCTCACCGATCGGCGGCACCACGCGGATCGGCGGCACGATGGAACTCAGCGGCAACAACAACCGTCTCGACTGGCGCCGTATCGTCGCGGTCGCCCTCGCGAGCCGGCACTACCTGGGCCGCTGGTTCGACGACCCGGACGACCTGGTCGGCCTGATCCGGGACCCCTGGGTCGGCGGGCGCCCGTTCCTCCCCGACGGACTCCCGGTGATCGACCGCGTCCCCGGGCACGACAACGCCTTCGCGGCCACCGGCCACGGCATGCTCGGGGTCACCCTGGGCCCGGTCACCGGGCACCGACTCGCCCAGTACATCGCCACCGGGCGGCGGCCCGAGGCCCTCGTGCCCTTCGGCTTCGACCGGCTGCGGAGCTGAGCCCGACGCGGTCTGGTGGGCGGGGATTTTGTCGATGTACGGTCATGTCGCCCCGATCCGTGCACCCTGCCTCGTCCCCTGGAGGACAGTCATGCCGATGCCCTGGTTACGGACGCTGGTCGCGTCGACGGCGGCGATGGTGCTGGCCGGCCCGACCGCTGTCGCCACCGCCGCCCCGCCGGACCAGGACGGCGTGCGGGCGAGCGTGCACACCGCCGGGCGGGTCAAGGACGCCGGGGACGTACTCCAGTACAGCTGGCCCGGCGTGTACTTCGAGGGCCGGTTCCGCGGCACCGGCGTGGGCGTCGTGCTCGACGACCCGGCCGCCGACTACGACGTCCAGATCGACGGGGCCACCGTCGCGACCCTCGTCACGCCGGGCAGGACCACCCACTGGATCAAGGGTCTGCGCAACGGCGTGCACACCGTCCGGCTCGTCAAGCGCAACGACACCCCCTGGAGCACCAGCTCGTTCGGCGGCTTCGTCGCCGCGCCGGGCGGCGCCGTCCTCACCAGGCCGGCCGCGCGCAGCCGCCAGATCGAGTTCGTCGGCGACTCCCTCACGGCGGGCTACGGCAACCTCTCGACCTCCCGCGACTGCACCGGCGAGCAGGTCGCCCGCACCACGAACGCCGACGTGAGCTACGGCGCCCTCACCGCCCGGCGGCTGCGCGCCGACTACCAGGTCAACGCGTATTCCGGCCTGGGCATGGTCCGCAACTACAACGGCGGCACGCCGGAGGTGAACTACCGCACCTTCTACGACCGCGCGCTGCTGAACGCGCCCGGCGACGTCTGGCAGAACCCGGGCACCTGGCGGCCGAAGCTCGTGGTGGTCCACCTGGGCACCAACGACTTCTCGACGCCCGTCAACCCGGGCGAGCCGTGGACGGAGGAGAGCCTCGCCGCCGCCTACCGCAGCGCCTACAGCGGCTTCCTGCAGAAGCTGCGGGCGCGCTACGGAGCCGGGACCACCGTGGTGGCCGTCGGCGCAGGGTCGTTCGCCGGACATGTCGAGCAGGTCGTCCAGGAACGCACCGCCGCCGGCGACCGCCGGGTCCGCTACTGGCGCCTCGACGACACGGGCCTGGATCTCCTCGGCTGCCACTGGCACTACTCGGCCCGCGACAACCGGCTGCTCGCCGACCGGCTCACCGCGTTCATCACCGACCTGCGGATACGGTGGTGACATGTCGTAGCCGGTTCCGCCCGCAGCGCGTAACGTGACGAACCATGAAAATCTCCATCCGGGGGGACGGCTCGTCATGAGAATCCTCATCAGCGCCGACATGGAGGGCGCCACCGGGGTCACCTGGCCCGACGACGTGCTGCCGGGCGCCTCGCAGTGGGAGCGCTGCCGCTCGCTGTTCACCTCGGACGTCAACGCCGCCGTGCTCGGCTTCTACGACGGCGGCGCCGACGAGGTCGTCATCAACGAGGCGCACGCGACCATGCGCAACCTGCTGCTGGAACAACTGGACGAACGGGCCCAGCTGCTCACCGGGCGGCACAAGGCGCTGTCCATGGTGGAGGGCGTGCAGCACGGCGACGTGGACGGCATCGCCTTCGTCGGCTACCACGCGGGCGCCGGCATGGAGGGCGTCCTCGCCCACACCTACCTCGCGAACCAGATCACCGGCGTGTGGCTGAACGACGTACCCGCCAGCGAGGGGCTGCTCAACGCCCATGTCGTCGCGGAGTTCGGGGTGCCGGTCGTGCTGGTCACCGGGGACGACGTCGCCTGCGAGGACGCGCTCGGGTACGCGCCCGAGGCGCTCAAGGTCGCCGTGAAGGACCACGTCTCGCGGTACGCGGCGGTGTGCCGTACGCCCGCCAGGACCGGGGCGGAGATCCGGGCGGCGGCCAAGGAGGCGGCGTCGCTGGCGGTGCGTCACGAACCCGTGCGCGGCGGCCCCTTCACCGTCGCCGTGGAGTTCGACGCCGAGCACCTGGCCATGGCCGCCACCGTCGTGCCGGGTGTGGACCGGATCGGGGAGCGGAAGGTGGCCTACACGAGCGAGACCATGTACGAGGGCATCCGCGCCTTCAAGGCGGTCACCACGATCGTCTCGGCCGCGGTGGAGGAGCAGTATGGCTGAGCAGGCGGACCGGCAGGCGCTGGACGAGGTCGTGACGTTCACGTCCGACCTGATCCGGATCGACACCACCAACCGGGGCGGGGGCGACTGCCAGGAGCGGCCCGCCGCCGAGTACGCCGCCGCGCGGCTCGCCGAGGCCGGCATCGAGCCGACGCTCCTGGAGCGCACCAAGGGCCGCACCAACGTCGTCGCCCGCATCGAGGGCACCGACCCCTCGGCCGACGCGCTGCTGCTCCACGGCCATCTGGACGTCGTACCCGCCGCGGCCGCCGACTGGAGCGTGCACCCGTTCTCCGGGGAGATCCGCGACGGGGTCGTCTGGGGACGCGGCGCCGTCGACATGAAGAACATGGACGCGATGATCCTGGCCGTGGTGCGTGCCTGGGCGCGCCAGGGCGTCCGGCCCCGGCGGGACATCGTCATCGCGTTCACCGCGGACGAGGAGGCCAGCGCCGAGGACGGCTCCGGATTCCTCGCCGACGAACACGCCGCGCTGTTCGAGGGGTGCACAGAAGGCGTCAGCGAGGCGGGCGCCTTCACTTTCCACGACGGCTCCGGACGGCAGATCTACCCCCTCTCGGCCGGTGAGCGGGGCACCGCCTGGCTGAAGCTCACCGCGCGCGGCCGGGCCGGGCACGGCTCCAAGGTGAACAAGACCAACGCGGTCACCCGGCTCGCGGCCGCGATCACCCGGATCGGCGAGCACGAGTGGCCGCCGCGGCTGACCCCGACCGTGCGCGCCGCGCTCACCGAACTCGCCGCCCTGTACGGCATCGAGCCCGATCTGACCGACGTGGACCGGCTGCTCGACAAGCTCGGGCCGGCCGCCCAACTCGTCGAGTCGACCATCCGCAACAGCGCCAACCCGACCATGCTGGACGCCGGTTACAAGATCAACGTGATTCCAGGTGAGGCCGTGGCGCACGTGGACGGCCGGTATCTGCCGGGCGGGGAGGACGAGTTCCGCGACACCCTCGACCGGCTCACCGGGCCGGACGTGGAGTGGGAGTTCCACCACCACGAGGTGGCCCTCCAGGCGCCGGTCGACTCGGTGACGTTCGCCCGGATGCGGGCCGCCGTCGAGGAGTTCGCCCCGGAGGGGCACGTGGTGCCGTTCTGCATGCCCGGTGGGACGGACGCCAAGCAGTTCTCCCGCCTCGGCATCACCGGCTACGGCTTCACACCGCTGAAGCTGCCGGAGGGCTACGACTACTGGGCCATGTTCCACGGCGTCGACGAGCGGGTCCCCGTCGAGGCGCTGCACTTCGGTGTCCGCGTGCTCGACCGGTTCCTGCGGACGGCCTAGGCGAGCGGGGGAGACGGTGCGGACACTGGCGTACGGGTCGTGGCCCTCGCCCATCGACGCGGCCCTGGCCGCCGCGCACGACGGGCACCCGGAGTACGTGGGGTTCGTCGGCGACGAGGTGTGGTGGACCGAACCGCGCCCCGCCGAGGCGGGGCGGCGCACCCTGGTGCGGCGGCACGCCGACGGCCGGGAGGAGTCGCTGCTGCCCGCGCCGTGGAACGTGCGCAGCCGGGTCATCGAGTACGGCGGACATCCGTGGGCCGCACTCCCGCAGGAGAACGGCCCGCTGGTGGTCTTCGTGAACTTCGCCGACCAGCGGCTGTACCGGTACGAGCCGGGCGGCGAGCCGCGTCCGCTCACGCCCGTGTCCGACGTGGGCGCGGGCCTGCGCTGGGCGGAGCCGCAACTGCGGCCCGAGCAGGGTGAGGTGTGGTGCGTGCTGGAGGAGTTCACCGGCGCCGGGCCCGGCGACGTGCGCCGCGTCCTGGCCGCCGTACCGCTGGACGGCTCCGCCGCCCGGGACCGGGACGCCGTGCGGGAACTCACCGACGACCGGCACCGGTTCGTGACCGGAGCGCGGTTGTCGCCCGACGGGCGGCGGGCGGCCTGGCTCGCCTGGGACCATCCGCGCATGCCGTGGGACGGCACCCACCTGCTCCTCGCCGACGTCGGCCCCGACGGCACCCTGCACGGCGCCCGGACCGTCGCAGGCGGGCCCGGCGAGTCCATCGCGCAGGCCGACTTCACCCACGACGGCCGCCTGCTGCACGCGAGCGACCGCAGCGGGTGGTGGAACCTCTACCTCGACGGTGAACCCCTGTGCCCGCGCGAGGAGGAGTTCGCCGGGGCGCTGTGGAAACTCGGCATGCGGTGGTTCGCGCCGCTCGACAGCGGCCTGATCGCCGTCGTCCACGGCCGGGGCGCCACCGCCCTCGGCATCCTGGACCCCGAGACCGGTGAGGTCGTCGATGCGGCCGGACCCTGGACCGAGTTCGCCGCCACCCTCGCGGCGCACGGCGAGCGCGTCGTCGCCGTGGGCGCCAGCCCGCGCAGCGCCCATGAAGTCGTCGAGCTGGACGCCCGCACGGGCCACGCCCGGGTCATCGGCGCCGAGCACGACGACGCCGTGGACCCCGCGTACTACCCCGAGCCGCAGATCCGCACCTTCACCGGCCCCGACGGACGCGACATCCACGCCCACATCTACCCGCCGCACCACCCCGGCTGCGTCGCGCCCGCCGACGAGCTGCCGCCGTACGTCGTCTGGGCGCACGGCGGGCCCACCGGACGCGCGCCGCTCGTGCTCGACCTGGAGATCGCGTACTTCACCTCGCGCGGCATCGGCGTCGCCGAGGTCGATTACGGCGGTTCCACCGGCTACGGCCGCGCCTACCGCGAACGGCTGCGCGAGCAGTGGGGCGTGGTCGACGTCGAGGACTGTGCCGCCGTCGCCCTGGGCCTCGCCGACGAGGGCACCGCCGACCGCGACCGGCTCGCCGTCCGGGGCGGCAGCGCGGGCGGCTGGACCGCCGCCGCCTCCCTCACCACGACCGACGTCTACGCCTGCGGCACGATCAAGTACCCCATCCTCGACCTCACCGGCTGGGGCACGGGCGAGACCCACGACTTCGAGTCCCACTACCTGGAGAGCCTGATCGGGCCGCTCGCCGACGTGCCCGCGCGCTACACGGAGCGCTCGCCCGCCACCCACGCCGACCGCCTCCACGTGCCGTTCCTGCTCCTCCAGGGCCTGGACGACGTGATCTGCCCGCCCGTCCAGTGCGAGCGGTTCCTGGCCCGGCTCGGGGACCGGCCCGTGCCGCACGCCTACCTCGCCTTCGAGGGGGAGGGACACGGGTTCCGGAGGGCGGAGACCATGGTGCGCGCCATCGAAGCCGAACTCTCCCTGTACGCCCAGGTGTTCGGACTGAACCCGCCCGGCGTCCCGACCCTGGAGCTCGAGAAGTGAGACCTCTGCTGCGACCGCCCCGACTCCGTCCCGGCGCCCGCGTGGCCGTCGTCGCGCCCAGCGGGCCCGTGCCCGAGGAGCGGCTCCAGGCCGGGCTCGACGTCCTGCGCGGCTGGGACCTCGACCCCGTGGTGGCGCCCCATGTGCTCGGCCGCCACCGGGAGTTCGACTACCTGGCCGGCACGGACGCCCAGCGGGCCGCCGACCTCCAGAACGCCTGGTGCGACCCGGCCGTCGCCGCGGTGCTGTGCGCCCGGGGCGGGTACGGGGCGCAGCGCATGGTGGACCTGCTCGACTGGGAGGCGATGCGGGCGGCGGGCCCGAAGGTGTTCGCCGGGTTCAGTGACATCACCGTCCTGCACCAGGCGTTCGCCACCCGCCTGGGACTGGCCACCCTGTACGGCCCGGCGGCGGCCGGTGTCGACTTCCTCAAGAACGCCCGGGCGCAGGAACACCTCCGGGCGACCCTCTTCGAGCCCGAGTCCGTGCGGACCGTCACCGCCGTGTCCCCGGGCGGCACCGCGCTGGTGCCCGGACGGGCCCGCGGCGTCACACTCGGCGGCTGCCTCAGCCTCCTCGCGAGCGACCTCGGCACCCCGCACGCCCTCGCCGGTTCCCGGGGCGGGCTGCTGCTGATCGAGGACGTGGGCGAGAGTCCGTACCGCGTCGACCGGTATCTGACCCAACTCCTGCGCACCGGCTGGCTGGACGGGGTGGCGGGGATCGTGCTCGGGTCCTGGGCGGCGTGCGGTCCGTACGAGGAGCTGCGCGCGGTGCTCGCCGACCGGCTCGGCGGCCTCGGCGTCCCGGTCGTGGAGGAGTTCGGGTTCGGGCACGGCGAGGGCGCGCTGACGATGCCGCTCGGCGTCCCGGCCGAACTGGACGCCGGCACGGGCAGGTTGACGTTCGACGCGCCGGCCCTGAGCTGAGCGCGCCGCTACTGAAATCCTGTCAAGAAACCCTCGTTTCGGTGATTGACGGCCCCTGACACGTGTCACACCATGACTACCGGCCGGTACCTACTGGTCGGTATCCGGGTTGGCAGGTTGTCGCCGTTGTCGTCCCCCCTCACCGTGGAGGTCCGTGTGTCCCGACGCGTGCCCAGATCCCGCGCACCCCTCGCCCTCGCTCTGGGCGCCGCCCTGGCCGCCCCCCTCGCCATCGGCCCACCCGCCTCCGCGGCCGACCCCTACACCGTCACCCCGCTGAAGTTCACCGTCCAGGCCGGCGGCCGCTCCTGCACGGTCGACGCCGACCTGTACCGTCCCGCGGGCGTGGACCGGGACCACCCGGCACCCGCCGTGCTCGGCACGAACGGCTTCGGCGGCAGCAAGTCGGACGGTTCGACGGACACCATCGGCAAGGCCTTCGCCCAGCGCGGCTACGTCTCCCTCGTCTACTCCGGGCTCGGCTTCGGCCGCAGCGGCTGCCTCGTCTCCCTCGACGACCCGGACATCGACGGCGCCGCCGCCGCGCAGCTCGTCGACTTCCTGGGCGGCAAACGCGCCGCCGACGACGGCACCACCGCCGACTTCGTCACCCTCGACGCCCCCGGCGACCCACGCGTCGGCATGATCGGCGGCTCCTACGGCGGCGCCGTCCAGCTCGCCACGGCCTCCGTCGACCACCGCCTCGACGCGCTCGTCCCCATGATCACCTGGAACGACCTGGCGTACTCGCTGGACCCCAACAACGCCGTCGGCAGCGCCGGCGTCCCCGGCGTCTTCAAGTGGCAGTGGACCAACGGCTTCTACCTCATCGGCGAGGGCCAGCCCCTGCTCCAGCCGAGCCTCGACCCCTCCCGCATCAACTCCCTGGCCTGCCTGCACTTCGTCACCCAGGCCTGCCGGACCGTCCACACCCTCAACTCCGGCAGCTACCCCGCCGACCGGACCGCCGAGCTGCTCGCCTTCGCCCACCGCGTCTCCCCGGCGTCCTACCTGCACCGCGTCAAGACGCCCACCCTGCTGGTCCAGGGGCAGGCCGACACCCTCTTCAACCTCAACGAGGCCACGGCGACGTACCGGACACTGCGGGCCCAGGGCACCCCCGTGAAGATGATCTGGCAGTCCTGGGGCCACAGTGGCGGCATCACCGGCCCGGCAGCCGCCGGTGAGCTGGACCTGTCGAAGGGCAACCTGGAGACCAGCTACGTCGGCCGCCGCGTCCTCGCCTGGTTCGACCGCCACCTGCGCAAGCGGACGGACGTCGACACGGGACCGGCCTTCGCCTACTACCGCGACTGGGTGACCGACCCGGACCGCACCTACGCCACCGCCGACCACCTCCCCGCGCTCAACCGCACGCTGTACCTCTCCGGCGACGGCAAACTCGTCGACAATCGCGGCAAAGTGGCCCGCGGCACGCGCGGTTACACCAACTGGCTGATCCCCACGAGCCATTCGGAGAGCTCGCTGGCCGGGCTCATCGGGCTGCGGGACTCACCACCACGCGACACGAAGGGCACCTACCTCGACTGGACCAGCGAGCCGCTGGACCGCCCCCTCGACGTCGTCGGCGCGCCCCGGGCCACACTCAAGGTGCACTCCCCGAAGGCCGAACGCACGCAGAACTCCGCCGACGCGGCCGACAAGCTCGTCCTCTTCGCCAAGATCTACGACGTCGCCCCCGACGGCGCCCGCACCCTCGTACGCCGCCTGGTCGCACCTGTCCGGGTACCTGACGTGACGAAGAGCTTCACCGTCACCCTGCCCGGCATCGTGCACCGGTACGAGACCGGGCACCGGCTGCGGTTCATGATCGCGGCGAGCGACGACGCGTACTTCGGCAACCGGGGGGTCAAGCCGGTGACCGTGGTCGGCGGACCGCGCGAGCCCGGCGTGCTCCGGCTGCCGGTCGCCGGGCCCTGAGGTCCCCGGGGTTCCGAGGTCGCCGGGTTCTGAAGGGACACCGCCGGCGCGGTTACTGTGGCGGGGTGCCGCACAACGCATCCCGCTACCTCGCCGAAGGCCCCCGGGTGGGCATACGCCACTTCACCTACGAGGATGGTGCCGAGTTCACCGCCCGCGCCCGGGAGAGCAAGGACCTGCACCAGCCCTGGCTCTTCCCGCCCGACAGCGCACCCGCGTACACCGCGTACGCGGCCCGGCTGATCGAGGACCCGTCCAAGGCGGGCTTCCTGGTCTGCGAGAAGGCCGACGGGTCCATCGCCGGGTTCATCAACATCAACAACATCGTCGAGGGCGGCTTCCAGTGCGGGACGCTGGGCTACGGCGCCTTCGCGCACGCCGCCGGGCGGGGGCTGATGCGCGAAGGGCTGGACCTCGTGGTGCGGTACGCGTTCGGCCCGATGCGGCTGCACCGGCTGGAGATCAACGTCCAGCCCCGGAACGCCGCGTCGATCGCCCTGGCCCGCAGAGGCGGTTTCCGCCTGGAGGGCTTCTCGCCGAACATGCTCTTCGTCGACGGAGCCTGGCGCGACCACGAGCGCTGGGCGATCACCACCGAGATGATCGAGGAGCCGGGGCGGCGCTGAGCCGGCCCCGGCGGGATCACGCCTGGCGGTCCACGTACTCGTAGATCGACCCGTCCGGATGCAGGACGATCAGGTTGCGGCCGGCCGGGGAGGCGATGGGCCCCGCGATGATGTGGGCGCCCAGCTCGGTCAGCACCTTGTGCGTCTCCTCGACGTCCGTCACGGCGATCGTGGCGGCCACCTTGCGCAGCACCTCCAGTTCGGCCGGGGGACCGCTCATCAGCAGGAAGCAGCCGATCGCCGCCACCTGGACACCGCCCCGTTCGAAGCGCTGGGCTCTGCCGCCCGCCAGCCGCTCGTAGAAGGGAATCGCGGTCTCGAGGTCGTCGACGCAGACGCGCAGTGTGGCACCCAGAATCTCCATGGGGACGAGCCTAGTTACGCGCGAGGGGGCGAGGGTACCCGGCCGGGTATGAAGCCGCTGGATCACCTGGAGCATCTGGACAAGCATCTGGTCGACGAGCTGGCACAGGTGGCGCGCGAGACCGTCCGGGACGAACTGCGCGAGCAGACGCGCAAGCAGCGCCGCAAGGCCGCGCTGTACGCCGCGTCCGGCGCCCTCGCCCTGTACGCGGGCGCGGCCCTCGCGCTCGCCGTGGGACTGGCCCTCGCCCTCGGCCTGCCCGACTGGGCCGCCGCGCTGATCACCGCCGTGATCCTGGGCGCCCTGGCGTACGTGCTGCGCGGCATGGCCCGCCCGTCCGCCTCCCCGCCGGGCCCCGCGCACGCGGCCGGCATGGCGCCGGGACACGAGAGCACCACCGCACCGGGCACCGGAGTGCCCGGCGGTGTGCCGCCCGTGCCGCCGGCCCCGCCCGCCGCCGGGCCGGTCGCCGGCGCCGCCGGCGGGCCCGCCCCCGGCGTGGTGCCCCCGCGGCCGACCGACGAACCCGACGTTCCTCCCCGTGGGGCGTGATCCGAAGTGAGCACGGCAGAGACACCGCTCGGCCGCGTCGTCGTGGTGACCGGCGCCAGCGGCGGCGTGGGACGGGCCACGGCCCGCGCCTTCGCCGCCGGCGGCGACCGGGTCGCCCTGCTGGCCCGCGGTACGGAAGGGCTCGCCGCCGCGGCCGACGACGTGCGGCGCGCCGGGGGCGAGGCCCTCGTCATCAGCGTGGACGTCTCCGACGCGAAGGCCGTCGACGACGCCGCCCAGCAGGTCGTCGACACGTTCGGCCCCATCGACGTCTGGGTCAACAACGCCTTCACCGGGGTCTTCGCCCCGTTCACGGAGATCGACCCCGACGAGTTCCGCCGCGTGACCGAAGTGACCTACCTGGGCTACGTCTTCGGCACCCGGGCGGCCCTGCGCCACATGCTGCCGCGCGACCGCGGCACGATCGTGCAGGTCGGCTCCGCACTCGCCTACCGGGGCATCCCACTCCAGTCGGCCTACTGCGGGGCCAAGCACGCGATCCAGGGCTTCAACGAGTCCCTGCGCTGCGAACTGCTGCACACCCGCAGTGGGGTGCGTACGACGATGGTGCAGCTGCCGGGCCTCAACACCCCCCAGTTCGAGTGGGTGCTGAACCGCATGCGGGGCCGGGCCCGGCCGGTCGCACCCGTGTACCAGCCGGAGGTCGCGGCCCGGGCGATCGTGTACGCGGCCTCCCACGCGGAGCGCCGGGAGTACTGGGTGGGCGCCTCCACGGCCGCCACGCTCCTCGCCAACGCCGTCGCCCCCGGGCTGCTCGACCGCTATCTGGCGCGCACGGGCTTCTCGTCCCAGCAGGAGGGGGACCGGCACGACGAGCCGGCCAACCTGTGGGCCCCGGCGGACGGGCGGCGGGGCCGCGACTTCGGCGCGCACGGGCGGTTCGACGACGAGGCCGTCCCCGTCAGCCCGCAGCAGTGGATCTCACGGAACCGGCGGCGGATGGGCGCGGCCCTGACCGTGGGGGCGGCGGGTGCGCTGGCCGCACGCAAACTGGCCGGGCAGGCCCGCCGGTAGGCGCACCTCGGTCGACATGCCGGAGCACGTCGACATGCCGGAAAGCACGTCGACATGCCGGAGCACTAGGCCACCCGGTACTCCGCCACCTCCTGCGTCCGCAGGGTGAGTCCGTGGCCCACGCCCTGGGTCGGGTGGATCGTTCCGCCCGTGGGGTCCAGGGCGCCGTCGAAGAACATGTCCTCGATGCGGACGTGGTCGTGGAACCACTCGATGTGCCGGAGATTGGGGAGTGAGGCGGCCGCAGCCGCGTGGGCGTGCGGGGCGCAGTGCGCGGAGACCTCCAGGCCGTGGGCGTGCGCCAGGGCGGCCGCGCGCAGGAACTCGGTCAGGCCGCCGCAGCGGGTGGCGTCGATCTGGAGGCAGTCGACCGCCCCGGCCGTGATCATCCGGGCGAAGGAGGGCAGGTCGAAGCCGTACTCCCCGGCCGTCACGTCACTCACCACCGCGTCCCGGACCAGCCTCAGGCCTGTCAGGTCGTCCGAGGACACCGGCTCCTCGAACCAGCCCACGCCGTGCTCGGCGAGGGCGTGGCCGACGCGCACCGCCTGCTTGCGGGTGTAGGCGCCGTTGGCGTCGACGTACAACTCCGCGTCCGGGCCGATGACCTGGCGTGCCGCCCGGACACGGTGCAGGTCGCGGGCCACCTCGCGGCCCCACCCCTCACCGATCTTGATCTTCACGCGCGGGATGTGCTGCCCGTGCACCCAGCCGTTCAGCTGCGCGGCCAGATGCGTGTCGTGGTACGTCGTGAAGCCCCCGCTGCCGTACACCGGCACCCGCTCGTGCCGCACCCCCAGCAGCCGGGCCAGGGGGAGTTCCAGCAGCCGGGCCTTGAGGTCCCACAGGGCGATGTCCAGGGCCGAGACCGCGCAGGACGCGATGCCCGGGCGGCCCGCGTTGCGCACCGACCGGCACATCGCGTCGTGCACCGCCGGGATGTCCAGGGCGCTCATGCCCTCGACCAGCGGGGCGAGTTCGGCGGTGAGGAAGTCACCGACCGCCGCCGGGCCGTACGTCCAGCCCGTGCCGGTCGCGTCGCCCGCCGTCACCTCGCAGACCACCACGGTCGTGGAGTCCCAGGACAGCGTGCCGTCCGCCTCGGGGGCGTCCGTCGGCACCGTGTACACGGACACGGCGGGACGGTGGAGTTCCATCGGATCGCCCGGCCTTCCCTCAGACGGCCTGCTCGAGCTGCGGCAGCACCTTCGTGCGGTAGAAGTCGAAGAAGCCGCGCAGGTCCGGGCCGATCTGGTTGACGTAGACCCGGTCGAAGCCCGCGTCGGCGAACTGCTTCAGCTCGGCCACGTGCTCGTCCACGTCGTCGCCGCACACCCGGTTCTCCCGCACCATGTCCTCGGTGACCAGCTGCTGCGCCTGCTCGAAGTGCTTCGGGGAGGGCAGCACCTGGCCCAGCTCGCCGGGCAGCTGCTCGTTCGCCCAGAGCCGGTGGACGGTCCGTACGGCCTCCTCCTTGTCGGTGTCGTAGCAGACCTTGGTACCGCCGCTGACGAGCTTTCCGCCGCCTCCGCCCTTGCGGTACTGCTCCACCATCGCCTCGTCCGGCTGGATGGTGATGTAACCGTCGCCGACGCGGGAGGCGAGCTGCGTGGCCGCCGGGCCGAAGCCGGAGATGTCGATCGGGATCGGCTCGTCCGGGACCGTGTAGAGGCGGGCGTTCTCCACCGTGTAGTGCGGGCCGTGGTGGTTGACCTCCTCGCCGGTGAACAGCCGGCGCATCACCTGGATGGCCTCCTCCAGCATGTCCAGACGGACGTGGGCCGGCGGCCAGTGGTCACCCAGGATGTGCTCGTTGAGCGCCTCACCGGAGCCGACACCCAGCCGGAAGCGGTTCTCCGTCATCACCGCGCTGGTCGCCGCGGCCTGCGCCACCACCGCCGGGTGCATCCGCACGGTCGGGCAGGTCACCGCCGTCTCCACCGGCAGGGACACCGCCTCGGACAGCGCGCCGATCACCGACCACACGAACGGGCTCTGGCCCTGCGCGTCGTTCCACGGGTGGTAGTGGTCCGAGATCCACAGCGCCTGGAATCCGGCCTGCTCGGCCATCCGCGCCTGCTCGATCAGCTCGGCGGGGCCGTACTGCTCGCACGACAGGAAGTAGCCGTACTCGGTCATGGGGAAGTGCCTCCGCGACATCGGCGGTCCGTATCCCGCACCGGGTACCCGGGCGCGGGTCCGGAAACCGGCGGCGTCCGGCCGAGAGGGCCCCGGCGGACGTTTGGGTGCCCTGGCCAGGGGGACGCGGAAGGCTCCCGAGCTACGCGACAGCGCCGGAGGCGAGCGAACCGTGAGTCGACCCCGCATCGTGATCGTCGGTGCCGGTTTCGCCGGGTACCGCACGGCCCGCACCCTGTCCCGGGAGACCCGGGGCCGGGCGCACATCACCCTGCTGAACCCCACCGACTATTTCCTGTATCTGCCCCTGCTGCCCCAGGTCGCGGCCGGTGTCCTGGAGCCGCGCCGGGTCACGGTCTCCCTCTCGGACACGCTGCCGGACGTACGGCTCGTGCTGGGCGAGGCCGACCGGATCGACCTCGACGGACGGACCCTGCACTACACCGGGCCCGAGGGCGACGAGGGCACACTCGCCTACGACCGGCTGGTGCTCGCCGCCGGCAGCGTCAACAAGCTGCTGCCGATCCCCGGCGTCGCCGAGTACGCGCACGGCTTCCGGGGGCTGCCGGAGGCGCTGTACCTGCGCGACCACGTGACCCGGCAGGTGGAGCTGGCGGCCGCCGCCGACGATCCCAAGAGCTGCGCCGCCCGGTGCACCTTCGTCGTGGTCGGCGCCGGATACACCGGCACGGAGGTCGCCGCGCACGGGCAGATGTTCACCGACGCGCAGGTCCGCAAGCACCCGCTGCGGCAGGGCATGCGGCCACGCTGGATGCTGCTGGACGTGGCGCCCCGGGTGCTGCCCGAGATGGACGAGAAGCTGTCCACCACCGCCGACCGGGTGCTGCGGCAGCGGGGCGTGGACGTGCGGATGGGCACCTCCGTGAAGGAGGCCACGCCCGACGGGGTCGTGCTGACCGACGGCGAGTTCGTCGAGACCCGGACCCTGGTGTGGTGCGTGGGCGTACGGCCCGACCCGCTGGTCGAGTCCCTCGGGCTGCCGATGGAGAAGGGGCGGCTGCTCGTCGACCCGCACCTGCAGGTGCCGGGCCGGCCCGAGCTGTTCGCCTGCGGTGACGTGGCCGCGGTGCCGGATCTGGAGAAGCCGGGGAGCTACACGCCGATGACCGCGCAGCACGCCTGGCGGCACGGCAAGGTCGCGGCGGAGAACGTCGCCGCCTCGCTCGGCCTCGGCGGCGCGCGCAAGCCCTACCGCCATCGCGACCTGGGCTTCGTCGTCGACCTGGGCGGTGCGAAGGCCGCTGCCAATCCGCTCGGCGTGCCCCTGTCCGGGGTGCCGGCGGGTGCGGTGACACGGGGCTACCACCTCGCCGCGATGCCCGGCAACCGCGTCCGGGTCGCCGCCGACTGGCTGCTGGACGCGGTACTGCCGCGCCAGGCCGTGCAGTTGGGGCTCGTCCGGTCCTGGTCCGTGCCGCTGGACACGTCCTCGCCGGAGCTGGCCCGGGTGCCGGGCGGGCCGGAGCGGCGGCAGGAGGCGAGCGCCCGGTCGGGGCCCGGGGCGGCGATCGAGGCCGACACCCACGACGGGGGGAGCGGTGCCGGATCCTCGGAGGGCCGGGCCGGAGGAGAGCCCGCGAAGGGGCAGCCCGGATCCGGGGCGACGCACAACCAGCACCGGCCCGGATCCGGGACCGCACAGCGCCGGTCGGAAGAGGAGCTGGCCAAGGGGCGCCCCGGCGGCCAACCGACCAGGAACTGGCCGACCGACGAGCCCGCCAAGGGACCGGTCGGGGGCGGGTCCGCGAAGGGGCAGCCCGGATCCGGGGCGACGCGCGACCAGCACCGGCCCGGATCCGGGACCGCACAGCGCCGGTCGGAAGAGGAGCTGGCCAAGGGGCGCCCCGGCGGCCGACCGACCAGGAACTGGCCGACCGACGAGCCCGCCAAGGGACCGGTCGGGGCCGGGTCCGCGAAGCATCCGGGTGGTGAGCCCGCGAAGGGGCGCTCCGGCGGGGAGCCCGCCGATCCGGCCGGGAATCAGCCTGGCGGCGAGCCTGCCGAGGACCGGCCCGGGGGTGAGCCTGCGAAGGGGCAGTCCGGCGGGGAGCCGGCCAAGGACCAGCCCGGCGGCGAGCCCGCCAGGAACCAGCCAGGCGGCGAACCGGCCAGGAATCAGCCCGGTGGTGAGCCCGCCAGGAACCAGCCCGGGCGCGAAGCCGCCAGGAATCAGCCCGGTGGTGAGCCCGCGAAGAACCAGCCCGGGCGTGAAGCCGCCAAGAGTCAGCCCGGTGGTGAGCCCGCCAGGAATCAGCCCGGGCCCACCCCACAGCCCCCGCCCGGTCAGCCACCCCCCGGCCCCGACACCGCCCCCGGTCCTGTCAAGCGATCCGACGTCCCGGACGACTCCGCGAAAGGAGACTCATGAACACCGGTGAACTCACCGACCTCGGACAGCAGCTGCGCGTGGACAGTGTCCGCGCCGCCGCCGCGGCGGGCTCCGGGCACCCGACCTCCTCCATGTCCGCGGCCGACCTGATGGCCGTGCTGCTCGCGCATCACTTCCGCTACGACTTCGACCGCCCGGCCCACCCCGGCAACGACCGCTTCGTCCTCTCCAAGGGCCACGCCTCCCCGCTGCTGTACTCCGCGTACAAGGCGGCCGGCGCCATCGACGACGAGGAACTGCTCACCTTCCGCAAGCTGGGCAGCCGCCTGGAAGGGCACCCCACGCCGCAGCGCCTGCCGTGGGTCGAGACGGCCACCGGCTCGCTCGGGCAGGGCCTGCCGGTCGGGGTCGGCATCGCGCTGGCCGGCAAGCGGCTCGACCGCACCGGCTACCGCACCTGGGTGCTGTGCGGCGACAGCGAACTGGCCGAGGGTTCCGTGTGGGAGGCCGCCGAGCACGCCGGCTACGAGCACCTCGACAACCTCACCGTCATCGTCGACGTCAACCGGCTCGGCCAGCGCGGCCCGACCCGGCACGGCCACGACCTGGACGCCTACGCCCGCCGCTTCCAGGCCTTCGACTGGCACACCATCGAGGTCGACGGGCACGACGTGGACGCGATCGACCGCGCCTACGGCGAGGCCCTGTCCACCAAGGGCCAGCCCACCGCGATCCTCGCCCGCACCCTCAAGGGCAAGGGCGTCGAAGGGGTCCAGGACCGCGAGGGCCTGCACGGCAAGCCGCTGCCCGAGGCCGACGAGGCGATCACCGAACTCGGCGGCCCGCGCGACATCCGCGTTCAGGTGCAGGAGCCGCCGGCCGCCCGCATGCTGCACTCCGTCCACACCGGGAACTTCGAACTCCCCAAGTGGGACCAGGGCGAGGAGGTCGCCACCCGCAACGCCTTCGGCGAGGCCCTCGCCGCCCTCGGCACCGGCCGCGGGGACATCGTCGCCCTGGACGGCGAGGTCGGCGACTCCACCCGCGCCGAGTTCTTCGCCAAGGAGCACCCCGACCGCTACTTCGAGTGCTACATCGCCGAGCAGCAGCTGGTCGCCTCGGCGGTCGGACTCGCGGCCCGCGGCTGGGTGCCGTACGCCGCCACCTTCGCGGCCTTCCTGACCCGGGCCTACGACTTCATCCGGATGGCGTCCGTCAGCGGCTCCGGCATCAACCTCGTCGGCTCGCACGCGGGCGTCGCCATCGGCCAGGACGGACCGAGCCAGATGGGCCTGGAGGACCTGGCGATGATGCGGGCGGTGCACGGCTCGACCGTGCTGTACCCCTGCGACGCCAACCAGACCGCGCGGCTCATCGGCGCGATGGCCGGTCTGGAGGGCGTCCGCTACCTGCGCACCTCGCGCGGCGAGAGCCCGGTGATCTACGGTCCGGACGAGGACTTCCCGGTCGGCGGGAGCAAGGTGCTGCGCTCCTCCGGCGAGGACCGGCTGACCCTGGTCGCGGCGGGCGTCACCGTGCACGAGGCGCTGGCCGCCGCCGACGCCCTCGCCGACCAGGGCATCCGGGCCCGGGTGATCGACCTGTACTCGGTGAAGCCCGTCGACCGGGCCGCCCTGCGCAAGGCCGCCGAGGAGACCGGCTGCCTGGTGACCGTGGAGGACCACCACCCGGAGGGCGGGATCGGCGACGCCGTCCTGGAGGCCTTCGCCGACGGACGCCCCGTACCGCGCCTGGTGCGGCTCGCCGTGCGGAGCATGCCCGGCTCGGCCTCCCCGGACGAGCAGCTGCACGCCGCGGGCATCGACGCCGAGTCGATCGCGGCGGCCGGGCGGCTGCTGGTGGAGGAGGCGGTCGTGCCGTGAGCGGCGGCGACGGCACGCGCAGGGTGCGGGCCGGCCGCCGCACCGTGGAGGTCCACCGGCCGGACAAGGTGCTCTTCCCCGGCGGGGACGCCAAGGAGTACACCAAGGGCGATCTGGTGGACTACCACCGGGCCGTCGCGCCCTACATGCTGCCGCACCTGCGCGGCCGTCCCCTGATGCTGGAGCGGCGCCCGGACGGGCTCGACGGGCCCACGTTCATGCAGAAGAACACCCCGGACCACTACCCGGAGTGGATCACCCGGGTCGAGGTGGCCAAGGAGGGCGGCACCGTCCGCCACGCCGTCTGCGACGACACCGCCACCCTCCTCTACCTGGCCGACCAGGCCAGCATCACGCTGCACCGCTGGCTGTCCCGCGCCGACAGCGTCGACCACCCCGACCGGCTGGTCTTCGACCTCGACCCGGCGGGGGACGACTTCGACGCCGTGCGCGAGGCCGCCCGGCTGCTGGGGGAGCTGCTCGACGAGCTGGAGCTGCCCTCGGCGCTGATGACCACCGGATCGCGCGGGCTGCATGTGATCGTGCCGTTGAACGGGCGGCACGACTTCGACGAGGTGCGCTCTTTCGCCCACGACGTCGCCGGCACCCTCGCCGGCGCCCACCCCGACCGGCTGACCACCGCCGCCCGCAAGAAGGACCGCGGTGAGCGGCTCTACCTCGACGTGCAGCGCAACGCCTACGCGCAGACCGCCGTCGCGCCGTACACCGTCCGGCCCCGGCCGGGCGCGCCCGTGGCCACCCCGATCACCTGGGACCAGCTGGACGACCCCGAGCTGCACGCCCGCCGCTGGACCATCGCCGACGCCGTCGAGCAGGCCCGCACCAACCCCTGGTCGGGCCTGTCGGCCCGCGGCCGGGCCCTGGGACCGGCCCGGCGCCGGCTGACCGCGCTGAGCGGCTGAAGCACGCCCGCCGCCCCCCGGCGGGTGGCAGATGCATGCGTCCGTAGAGGTTTGGCGAACACGCTTGCGGCCACACGGAGGGGGAGGTGGCCATGTCGAACACAAAAAACACGCAAGAGTCACAGGGTTCACAGAACTCCCAGAACTCCCAGAGCTCTCAGAATTCCCGCAAACCGAGTGACAACGCGGCCGACGACCGGCCGAGCCCCATGGAGGTGCTGCGCCAGGCGCGCGGCCAGCTCGCGGAGCTCACCGGCATGACCGCCGAGTCCGTGTCGTCCTTCGAGCAGACCGAGCAGGGCTGGGCGCTGGAGGTCGAGGTCCTCGAACTCGAGCGCGTGCCCGACACGATGAGCCTGATGGCGAGCTACCAGGTGGAGCTCGACGCCCAGGGACAGCTCACGGGGTACCGCCGCGTCCGCCGCTACGAGCGGGGGCGGTCCGACCCGCGAAGGACCGGCGGTCGCTAGGCCGCCCGGGACCCGCACCCACAGACAAGGAGGGACATCCGGCATGACAGTCGTACCGGCACAGCAGACCGGCGGCGGAGGCGGCAGCAGCGGTCTCTACGACGTGCTTGAACTTGTTCTGGACAGGGGGCTCGTCATCGACGCATTCGTGCGAGTCTCCCTGGTCGGCATCGAGATCCTCAAGATCGACGTTCGCGTCGTCGTCGCCAGCGTCGACACCTATCTGCGCTTCGCCGAGGCGTGCAACCGGCTCGACCTGGAGGCCGGGCCGCGCAAGGACCCGGGCCTGCCCGACCTGGTCGGGGAGATGACCGAGTCCGGCGCGCGCGGCAAGTCCAAGGGGGCGCTGTCCGGCGCCGCCGAAACCATCTCCGACGCCTTCAAGCAGGCGCGTTCCGAAGGCTCCGAGCAGGAGACCGAGTCCCGCCCGCGAGCCCGTAAGAGCACGTCCGCCCGCCGGAAGGAGGAGCAGGAGTGAGCACCTACGTCTACGGCATCGCGGCGAGCTCGCACCCGGGGCTCCCCGAGGGCATGGGCGGTGTCGGCGACCCGCCCCGCCCGGTGCGCATCCTGCGCGAGGGCGACCTGGCGGCCGTCGTCAGCGAGGCGCCCGAAGGGCTGCGGCCCAAGCGCAAGGACCTGCTCGCCCACCAGAACGTGCTCAGCGAGGCGGGCGCGGCCGGCTGTGTGCTGCCCATGCGGTTCGGCAGCGTCGCCCCGGACGACAACTCGATCACCGCGGTCCTCGCCGAGCGCGCCGAGCACTACAAAGAGCGGCTGCAGGCCCTCGACGGCCGGGTCGAGTACAACGTCAAGGCCAACCACGTCGAAGAGGCCGTACTGCACCAGGTGATGGCCGAGAACCCGGAGATCCGCGGTCTCGCCGAGGCCAACCGCCAGGCCGGCGGCGGCAGTTACGACGACAAGATCCGGCTCGGCGAGATGGTCGCGGCCGCCGTCAAGGCCCGGGAGGCCGAGGACGCCGCCGCACTCCAGCGCGCGCTGGAACCGGCCGGCGAGGCCGTGAGCGTGGGCCCCGAGTCCACCGGCTGGCTGGCCAACGTGTCGTTCCTGGTGGACCGGAAGTCGGCCGACGGCTTCCTGGCGGCCGTGGAAGAGGCCCGCAAGGATCTGCCGCACCTGGAGGTGCGGGTCAACGGGCCGCTGCCGCCGTACAGCTTCGTCGAGCCCGGCCCGGCCGAACCGGCGGACGCCATGGCGAGCGGCACGGACACCGGAGCGGGGTGACGACGTGGGCCTGATCTCGGAGGTACTGCTGCTGCCGTTCGCACCCGTGCGCGGCAGCGCCTGGGCCATCAGACAGGTGGTCCAGGAGGCCGAGCGGATCTACTACGACCCCGCCACCATCCGGGCCGAACTGGCCCGGCTGGAGGAGCAGCTGGAGGCCGGTGAGATCACGGAGGAGGAGTTCGACCACCTCGAGGACGAACTCCTCGACCGGTTGGAGATCGCTTCGCGCGGGAGCGCGGGAACGGGCAACGGGACAACACAATGAACCGAGTGGGACTGGGTCTCGCCGTGGGGGCCGGATACCTCCTGGGACGGACCAAGAAACTCAAGATGGCGGTGGCCGTCGGCGGCCTGGTGGCCGGGAAGAAGATGAACCTGAGCCCGCGCATGGTCGCGGACCTGGTCCAGCAGCAACTGCGGAACAACCCGCAGTTCAAGGAGATCGGCGACCAGCTCCGGCAGGACCTGCGCGGCGTCGGCAAGGCGGCCTCCGGTGCCATGGTCGAGCGTCAGCTCGACGCCGTCGCCGACCGGCTGCACGGCCGGACGGCCCAGGTGCGCGACCAGTTGTCGGGTGTCGTGCCCGGCGGCGACGCCGATGCCGAAGACGCCGAGGACGAGGAGCCCGAGGACTCCGGGCCGGACGAGGACGAGGAGCCCGGGCCGGCCCCGAAGGAGGCGGCGAAGAAGGCCTCGGCCAAGAATGCGCCCGCGAAGAAGGCGGCGAAGAAGGCCACCGGCAAGAACGCCCCCGCGAGGAAGGCCCCCGCCAAGAAGTCGGCGGGCCGGAACGCGGCGGCGAAGAAGACCACGGCCGCGAAGAAGGCGACCTCCGCCGGGAACAGGGGCGGCAGCTCCCGGGCCCGGCTGCCGAAGGGAGGCGGTGAGGGATGACCGACGCGCTCGGATCTGCGACCTCCGCCGCAAACGGAGCGACGAAGAACCCGCTCACCGACGTGGCCCACAGCGAGGCCGCCGACCGGCTGAAGGCCGAGTTGCAGGAGTACGTCGCCGCGCAGGCCACCCGCATGCTGACCGGCGTGGGCCGCAAGCTCGGTGAGACCACCAACAGACTGAACGACATCGCCGAGGGCAACAGTCCCGGCTTCGCCAAGCTCGCCCTCGACGGAGGCCGCAAGCTCGCCGAGGGCAAGGGCCCGCTGCGCGCCGCCCTGGAGACCGGCGGGTCGAGCCTCAAGGACAAGGTCACAGGCGCCTTCAAGAGCCTGGGCGGCGGCAAGGGCAAACGCAAGCGCTCGGCGGGCAAGAAGCCCACCGTCATCATCGAGCACATCGATGTCGGCGTGCCGCTGCGCACGGCGTACGACCAGTGGACCCAGTACCAGGACTTCAGCACCTTCGCGAAAGGTGTCAAGGCGGCGAACAAGGCCGACGACACACACTCCGACTGGCAGTTGAAGGTCTTCTGGTCCAACCGGAGCTGGAAGGCGCAGACGACGGAGCAGGTGCCCGACGACCGCATCGCCTGGACGTCGGAAGGTGCCAAGGGCACGACGAAGGGCGTGGTCTCCTTCCACCGCCTCGCCGACAACCTCACCCGGGTCCTGCTGGTCATCGAGTACTACCCCACGGGCCTGTTCGAGAAGACCGGCAACATCTGGCGCGCCCAGGGCCGCCGTGCCCGGCTCGACCTGAAGAACTATGTCCGCTTCATCACGATCAAGGGTGAGGCCGAGGACAGCTGGCGCGGCGAGATCCGCGACGGCGAGGTCGTCCGCAGTCACGAGGACGCGCTTGCCGAGGAGGAGTCCGAGGAGGCCGAGGACCAGTACGACGAGGAGGAGCCGGAGGAGGAAGGCGAGGAGGAGCCTGAGGGCGAGTACGAGGACGAAGCCGAGGGCGAGTACGACGACGAGGAGGAGCCCGAGGAAGAGGCCGAAGAGCCTGAAGGGGCGTACGAGGAGGACGAGGCCGACGAGGACGAGTACGCCGAAGGCGGGAGCCGCCGATGACAACGCCCAGCAGGATGCCCGAACCCTACGGCCACGGAAGCGGCGCCAACCTCGCCGACATCCTGGAACGGGTGCTCGACAAGGGCATCGTCATCGCGGGCGACATCCGCATCAACCTGCTCGACATCGAACTCCTCACCATCAAGCTGCGTTTGATCGTCGCCTCCGTGGACAAGGCGAAGGAGATGGGCATCGACTGGTGGGAGACCGACCCGGCACTGAGCTCGCGGGCCCGCCGTGATGAACTGACCCGTGAGAACGCCGAGTTGCGCGAGAGGCTGGCCCGGCTGGAGGAACTGGAGCCCGGCCGTGCGCAGAAGAAGGAGGCACCGTGACCGGACTGCGGTACGTCTACGCCGTCTGCCGCCCCTTCGGTACGCCGCTCCAGTCCCAGCTGTCGGGTGTGGCGGGTGATCCGCCCAGAGCGCTCACCCACCACGGCCTCGTGGCCGTGGTGAGCCATGTACCGGAGCGGGACTTCGCGGAGGAACCGCTCCACGCCCATCTGGAGGACCTGGACTGGCTCACCGCGACCGCCCGCGCCCACCAGGGCGTGATCGACGCGCTCACCACCGTCACGACCCCGCTGCCGCTGCGCCTGGGCACCGTCTTCCGCGACGACAGCGGCGTGCGGACCATGATCGAGGCCCGCGAAGAGGATTTCCGGCGCACCCTCGACCGGCTGGAGGGCCGGGTCGAGTGGGGCGTGAAGGTGTACGCCGAGTCCGAGCCGCAGGAGAGCGCCCAGCCCGCGCAGAAAGCCACGTCGGGCCGCGACTACCTGCGGCAGCGGCGTATGCAGACCCGGTCGCACGAGGAGATGTGGCAGAAGGCGGAAAGCTTTTCCACCCGACTGCACGAAAAGCTTTCCGAATTCGCGGAGGATTCCCGGCTGCATCCCCCGCAGAATCCCGCGCTTTCCAAGGCGACCGGGCGGAACGTACTGAACGCCGCCTATCTCGTGCCGCGCTCGCATTCCGAGGAATTCGTGGAAATGGTCGACCGGACGAAGGGCGAGCTGCCCGGAATGCGTGTCGAACTCACCGGCCCCTGGGCGGCCTATTCGTTCGCCGGGGAGACCACATGACCGACGGGAAGAAGCCGTGACCGTAGTGGAACGCCGTGAGGTCGCCCTCGTGGACCTGCTCGACCGGCTGCTCGCCGGCGGCGTCGTGATCACGGGGGACATCACGCTGCGCATCGCCGACGTCGACCTCGTCCGTATCGACCTCAACGCGCTCATCAGCTCGGTGAACGCCCAGGTGCCATCCCCGTTCGAGGAGTTGCTGTGACGTCGTCCGACCAGCCCGCGCAGGACCCGCGGCCGCGCCGCAACCGGCTGGACCTGGAACCCGACACTGTCGAGCGTGACCTGGTCAAACTCGTGCTCACGGTGGTGGAGTTGCTGCGCCAGCTCATGGAGCGCCAGGCGCTGCGCCGGTTCGACGTGGGGGATCTGAGCGAGGACCAGGAGGAGCGGATCGGCCTCACGCTGATGCTGCTGGAGGAGCGGATGGCGGAACTGCGCGACCGCTACGGACTGCGGCCCGAGGACCTCAATCTGGACCTCGGGCCGCTCGGACCGCTGCTGCCCCGCGACGGGGGCTAATTCACCACCTGTACCAGCGGCCCCTGCCTCCGGCTGCCGACGTACCACGGACGAAGAATCCCAGCAGCCACAGAACGAGAACCGCGAGCGCGATCCACCAGAGAACCTTCACTGCAAATCCGGCGCCGAACAGAACCAACGCCAGAAGCAGCACCAGCAGGATGGGAACCATAATTCGAACCTCCTGCTTTTAGGGTGTCCCCGAATCCGTGTTTCAGGCGTCCTTTCGACAGAGAATTTCTCCGTGCAGGACACTGAACCAGCCGTCCTCCCTTTGCCCCCACTCCCGCCAGGCGTCGGCCACGGCCCGCAGCTCCGCCTCGCTCGCGTGCCCGCCCTGCCGGGCCCGGTCCGCGTACGCCGACGCCAGCGTCCGGTCGGCCCACAGCCCGCTCCACCAGGTCCGCTCCTCCCGCGTCGCGAACGTCCAGGTGCCGGAGGTCGCCGTGACGTCCGTGAACCCGGCTCGCAGCGCCCACGCCTTCAGCCGGCGCCCGGCGTCCGGCTCGCCGCCGTTGGCCCGGGCGACCCGGCGGTAGAGGTCCAGCCAGTCGTCGAGCCCCTCGGACGCCGGAAACCAGGTCATGGCCTTGTAGTCGGCGTCCCGCACGGCGACCAGGCCGCCGGGCTTCAGCACCCGCCTCATCTCGCGCAGGGCCCCCACCGGATCGCCCACGTGCTGGAGCACCTGGTGGGCGTGCACCACGCAGAACGTGGCGTCCGGGTACTCCAGGGCGTGCACGTCGGCGACCGCGAAGTCGACGTTGGCGAGCCCCCGCCCGGCGGCCGTGGCGCGCGCCTGCTCCAGGATCTCCGGCTCCCGGTCGACGCCGGTGACATGCCCGTCGGGCACGAGCCCGGCCAGGTCGGCGGTGATGGTGCCCGGCCCGCACCCGACGTCCAGGATCTTCATGTCGGGGCGGAGCGACGGCACCAGATAAGCGGCCGAGTTGGCGGCGGTCCGCCAGGTGTGCGAACGGAGCACCGACTCGTGGTGCCCGTGCGTGTAGACGGCGGTCTCCCGTGGTTCCGGCATGGCGGATCCCACCCCTTCGTATCGGGTCGGTATGGGATCACCGTACGCAGTCCGGCCGCATATTGAGACCGCATTCCCGCCATATGGACTGACGCTGTGTCAGTCGGACGGGACCGGCCGGTAGACGGTCAGCGCCTCGGGCAGCTTCTCCAAGGTCACGCGGCCCTCCACCTCGGTGACTTCACCGTCGTAGGCGAGGAGCGTGCCGGGCGCGACGTGATCCAGCTGCAGCCGTCCCACCTGGACGGCGGCGTGGGCGGGGGAGCGGGTCAGTGGTCCCGCGAGGGCGGCGGCGAGCAGCCGGACCGCCGGCCGGCGACCGCCGTGCACGACCCGCACGTCGAGCTGCCCGTCCGCCAGGTCCTTCCGCCGCCCCGGCGCCAGCCCCATGCGGTGATACGTGCCGTTCCCGGCGAACAGCAGCCACAACGGATGCGTACGGCCCCGGACTTCGGCCTCCAGCGGGTGCCGGTCGGCCCGCAGTACGCGCAGGGCCGCGACCACGCCGGCGGGCCAGCCGCCGATCCGGTGCGACCAGCGCTCCCGCTCGCGCACGAGCTCCGGATAGACGCCGACACTGCACGTGTTGAGGAAGACGCCGTGCTCCCCGCCGCAGGAGTACCGGCCCACGTCCACGCGCACGGCGTCGCCCGCACGCAGCGCGCGGGCGAGATCGCGTACGTCCTCGATGCCCAGGTCGTAGGCGAAGTGGTTCAGGGTCCCGCCCGGCAGCACGGCGAGCGGCAGGCGGGTCCTGAGCGCCACACGGGCGGCGGCGTTCACGGTGCCGTCGCCGCCGCACACGCCGAGGACCCGGGCGCGGGTGGCCGCCTCCTCCAACTCGGCGGGCACGTCCGCCGGTTCGCACTCGACGACCTCGGCCCGGGGGAGGGCGTCCCGCAGGGCACGGACCCGCTCGGCGCTCCCCGCGCCGGTGTTCGCCACCAGCACGAGTCCCTCGCCGTCCGGCAGCGCCGGGACCTCGGCGCGGGGCCGGGCCGGCGGGGCGACCTGGCCCCGCGTCGGCACCAAGGCCCGTACGGCGAACGCGGCGCCCACGCCCACGGCGGCGCCCGCCAGGACGTCGCCCGGGACGTGCGGGCCGCTGTCGGCGCGGGCGAGGACGACGGAGGCGGCCACCGGGACGACGACCGTGCCCCAGGCGGGGGACTCCAGGGCGACACCGGTCGCGAAGGCGGCGGCCGATGCGGCGTGCCCGGAGGGGAACGCGGTGGCGGCCGGTCGCCGCTTCACCTGCCACATCGTTGGGACGGTGCCCTTGCCGAGCGCGCCGACGGTGAGGGAGGCGAGGCCGAGCGAGGCCAGGCCGCGGGTCGCCGCGCGGCGGGCGCGGGGGGTGCGGGTCGCCGCGAGGGCGGCGGCGGCAGCGAACCACAGGGTGCCGTGGTTCACGCTGCGGCTCAGACGGGGCGGGACGGCGGGCGTCATGGGGTGCGGGTACCCGGAGGGGGGTGGACACACCGGCCCTCCACGGGCAGGCTCAGGGCTGATCATCATGACCGAAGAGGGGGAACCGAGGAATGAGCGGGCGAGTGACTGCGGTCAGCAGCAACGGGGAGTACTCGTTCACCAAGCCGAACCGGGACAGCATCAGGCTGCTCGCCGGGCTCGGTGTGGAGGGGGACGTCCACGCCGGTGTGACGGTCAAGCACCGGTCGCGCATCGCGCAGGATCCGACCCAGCCGAACCTGCGCCAGGTGCACCTCATGCACGAGGAACTCTTCGAGGAGGTCGGTGAGGAGGGGTTCAAGGTGGCGCCCGGCGAACTCGGCGAGAACATCACCACGCGGGGCATCGATCTGCTCGGTCTGCCGGCCGGCACGCTGCTGCGCATCGGCGACACCGCGGTGCTGGAGGTGACCGGCCTGCGCAATCCCTGCCTGCAGATCGACCTCTTCCAGGACGGGCTGCTGAAGCGGGTCGTGGGGCGCGACGAGGCGGGGAACGTCGTGCGCAAGGCCGGGATCATGAGCGTGGTGCGGGACGGGGGCGTGGTGCGCCCCGGCGACGCGATCGCGGTTGACCTTCCCGCGGGGCCGCACCGGCCTCTGGAGCAAGTCTGACCGTCTGGCCGTCGTGACCCGGGACGGGTGGGTGCGCAGCCCCGCGGAAATGGGTTTGCCCGGGGCGGCGTCCGCCGCACAGAATCGCACGCATGGGTCACCTCGAAGCAGCGCATCTGGAGTACTACCTGCCCGACGGAAGGGCGCTGCTGGGTGACGTCTCGTTCCGGGTGGGGGAGGGGGCCGTCGTCGCCCTCGTGGGGCCCAACGGGGCCGGGAAGACGACCCTGCTCCGCATGCTCGCCGGTGAGCTCAAGCCGCACGGCGGCACCGTCACCGTGAGCGGCGGACTCGGTGTGATGCGGCAGTTCGTCGGCTCCGTACGCGACGAGAGCACCGTACGGGACCTGCTCGTGTCCGTCGCCACCCCCCGCATCCGCGAGGCGGCCCACGCCGTGGACACCGCCGAGCACGCCCTCATGACCGTCGACGACGAGGCCGCCCAGCTGGCATACGCCCAGGCCCTCGCCGACTGGGCCGAGGCCCGCGGCTACGAGGCCGAGACGCTGTGGGACATGTGCACCACGGCCGCGCTCGGCATCCCCTACGAGAAGGCACAGTGGCGCCAGGTCCGCACCCTCTCCGGCGGCGAGCAGAAACGGCTCGTCCTGGAGGCCCTCCTGCGCGGCACCGACGAGGTGCTCCTCCTCGACGAGCCCGACAACTACCTCGACGTCCCCGGCAAGCGCTGGCTGGAGCAGCGGCTCGCCGAGACCCGCAAGACCGTCCTCTTCGTCTCCCACGACCGCGAACTGCTCGCCCGCGCCGCCGAGCGGATCATCTCCCTGGAACCCGGCCCCGCGGGCGCCGACGCCTGGGTGCACGGCGGTGGTTTCGGTACGTATCACGAGGCCCGCCGGCAGCGGTTCGAGCGCTTCGAGGAACTGCGCAGGCGCTGGGACGAGAAGCACGCCCAGCTGAAGAAGCTGGTGCTGACGCTCCGTCAAGCCGCCGCCATCAGCCATGAGATGGCCTCTCGCTACGCCGCCGCCCAGACCCGGCTGCGCAAGTTCGAGGAGGCCGGCCCGCCGCCCGAGCCGCCCCGCGAACAGGACATCAGGATGCGGCTCAAGGGCGGCCGCACCGGCGTCCGGGCCGTCACCTGCGAAGGACTCGAACTCACCGGCCTGATGAAGCCCTTCGACCTGGAGGTCTTCTACGGCGAACGCGTCGCCGTCCTCGGCTCCAACGGCTCCGGCAAGTCCCACTTCCTGCGCCTGCTCGCCGGCGGCGACGTGGCGCACACGGGCCACTGGAAACTGGGAGCCCGGGTCGTCCCCGGGCACTTCGCGCAGACGCACGCGCACCCGGAGCTGGAGGGCCGCACACTGCTCGACATCCTGTGGACGGAACACGCACAGGACCGCGGCGCCGCGATGTCCCGGCTGCGCCGCTACGAGCTGACGAACCAGGCCGAGCAGACGTTCGACCGCCTGTCCGGCGGTCAGCAGGCCCGCTTCCAGATCCTCCTGCTGGAGCTCCAGGGCGTGACGGCGCTGCTGCTCGACGAGCCGACCGACAACCTGGACCTGGAGTCCGCGGAGGCACTCCAGGAGGGTCTGGAGGCCTTCGAGGGCACGGTCCTCGCGGTCACGCACGACCGCTGGTTCGCCCGCTCCTTCGACCGCTACCTGGTCTTCGGCAGCGACGGCCGGGTCCGGGAGACCCCGGACCCGGTCTGGGACGAACGCAGGGTGGAACGGGCCCGCTAGGGGCCGGCCCGTAGGGGGCCGGCCCGTGTGGGGCCCTGCTCCCCGCTCACTTCCAGCGGAGCAGCGCCCCGAGACCGCCCGTCGGGACCTCGCGCTCCGCAACGGCCAGTGCCGCCGCGTCCGTCGCCACGGCCGACCGGATCAGCGCGTCGTCCGCCCGGGCCGGCCAGGAGTGCTGCTCGCCGAGGATCTTCAGGTCCGTACGCCGCACCGCGACCTGGTCCGGGTCCTCGCCGATCCACACCTCGCGGTGCGCGTCCGGGCCGTCCGGCCTGATCAGCAGCTCGTCGATGCGGCGCTCGCGCGCCGCCTCGATCAGCGCGGGCACGCCCTCCACGGCTCCGGCACGGCCCTCGTCGTCCGGGTTCCGGGCGGCCAGGAACCGCTCCAGCTCCGCCTCGGCCCGCCGCGCCACGTGCTCGGCGCGGGCCCGCTCCACGTCGTCGTCGAGGAGCCGGCTGCCGGTGCCGTGCGGCGCCTCGACGACGAGGTCGTGCAGCCGCTTGGGCAGCCGCTCGTGCACGGACCGCCGCTCACGGTCGTCGCCGACGAGAATCAGCAGGTCGGCGCGGGTCTCCTCCTGGCACACGGCGAGCGCGTCGGCGATCTCCGCGGCGTTGTGCTCCCAGGTGTTCTCCACCCGCAGCTGGAAATGCCGCTCGGACCAGTCCACGGAGCTCGTCCGGTGCACCGGCCACTGACGCCCGGTGACGCTTCCCGCGTCCTCACGGCCCAGTGCGCTGCGCAGCTCGAAGTCCGCGCCCTTGCGGTCGACGTACGCCACCACGCACACCGGGTCCTCGCCGGCCAGCTCCAGCAGCGGCGTCACCCGCGGCAGCGGGGCCCATTCGGCCCAGTCGCCGCCCTGCGGAGGACGGGCCAGCGGCGGGTCGAGGACCACCTCGCCGGCACGGGCGAACAGGGCCCGGCCATGCGGTTCCGAAGAGTGCCGCAGGTCCTCGATCGCGCTCTGCACGGCCCGGCAGGTCGCCTCGTCCGCGCCCTGGTCGGCCAGCTGCCTGGCCATCGCCTGGGCCGTGAGCTGCCGCTCGTGGGGGGTGGCCTCCGTATGCCGGGAGGTGTCGACGTACACCGAGGCCCAAGGCCCGGGGTGTTCGTACAGTGGGTGCAGAAAGGCGAGATCCATGGCTCCCTCCCGGATGCCGCTCGGGGGTAGTGCTCAGTTGCTCCCCGGGCGGGTACCCGGACCACATGAACGAACACGACGAGCGGGGCAACACCATGACCGGAGTGGACCCTGACCGGCTGGACGACCAGCAGCTCATGAAGGAGCTGGAGACCATCCACCGCACGCGCCACGACACGCTGCTCTACGGCTCGAACGACGCGCTGCGGGCCCACAACGAGCGCATGGCGCAGCTGGAGGGCGAGTTCCTGCGCCGCAACCCACGCCGCCCGGTGGCTGCGGGCCGCACCCGCGAAGGCGCCCGGGAACGGGGAAGCGGGGAGTCGACGACGCCCACGACCCCCGGCACGTGACCCTGCCGGACCAGCACGGAAGCGACGCGCCCCGGCGGGCAGCGGCAGAACGCGCCCCGGGTCGGCACCGGCATCTCGTGCCCCGGGTCGGCACCCGGCACCTCGCGCCCCGGCCGGCAGCGGCACAACGCGACTCGGTCGGCAGCGGCACCTCGCGCCCCCGACCCGCACCGGCGCAGCCCGACCTGGCGCACACCGCACAAGGGGACCCCGGACCCGTCGGCGCTTCGCGCTCGAGTCGGCACCGCCCGTCACGACCGGGTTCGCATCGGCATGAGGGAAGCTGCTCCGCGCGCCGCCACCCGGTCCGCACCACCACTCAAAAACGAGCCCCGGCCCCGCTGGCGCTTCGTGCCCGGGTCGGCACCGCCCGTCACGACCGGGTTCGCGTCGCCATGAGGCGAGCTGCCCCGCACCGGCGTGACCTGGCCCGCACCGCACAGCGCGCGACCCCGCCCGCACCGGCGCATCGCGAACGGGCCGGCATCGGCACAACCCGAGCCCGCCACCCAACCGGCACAACCCGAACCGCCTTCCCAACCGGCACAACCGAGCCCGCCCCCCCAACCGGCACAACCCGAGCCGCCTCCCCACCCGCCACACCACGAGACGCCCCCCTCGCAGCACAAAGCGAGCCGGGCCGCGCCCCCACAAGCGCGGCCCGGCCCTGCCCCCGGCCCCGGGCTCAGTGCCGCACCGGCGCACGTCCCCAGTGGCGGTGTGCCGCGATCGCGGCGCAGAGCGCGTTCAGGAACTCCTCGCTCGCCGGGCCCGGGGACGTGTCCGTCACCACGCCCTGGTCCGTGACCACGCGGTGGAACTCCGTCGACAGCCGCAGGCCCTCGGGCTCCAGGGCCGACAGGACGCCCACGCCCGAGCCGAGTGCGCCCACCGGCTTGCCGTGCCGGTAGGCGTCCCGCACGAACCGCACCGCGTCCGGATCGGCCGCCGTCGGCGGGGTGCCGACGGGCCCGCCGGGCAGCAGCACGGCGTCGTACAGCACGGACGCCACGGTCGGCAGCGCACGGTCGACGGCGTAGGTCTCGCCGTCGGACCCGGTGATCGTCCCGTCCGTCGGGGCCAGCGCCTCGACGATCGCCCCCTCGGCGGCCAGCCGCTCCCGCACGGAGGTGATCTGCTCGGCGTCCACGCCGTCGGTGACCAGTACCGCGATCTGCCGGGTCCGGATCGAACCGTCCCCGCGCAGCGACTCCAGGCTGAGCGCGGGGGAGGCAGACTTGGACGCGGCCTCCGCAGTGGACGGCTCCGGCACCCCGACACCCCGTGCCACCTGCACCGCCAGGTCCCCGTCGACCTTGGCCAGGTGCTCGACCGTACGTGCCCGCACGGTCATCGCGCCCACCTTGCCGAGCTCGAAGCGGAACGCCTCGACGATGTGCTGCTTCTCCCAGTCCGCCATGCTGTTCCAGAACAGCGCGGGCTGGCTGTGGTGGTCCTGGAAGCTGGGACTGCGGCGCCGGATCTTGTGGCCGTCCACCCGTTCGGCGTAATGCGTGTACGCACTTCCCCCGGCGCCCGCGTGGGCCGGGCAGCCCCCGCCGAGCGAGTTCGGGAAGTAGTTCGTGCCGGAGTGGATCGCGCTCTGGTGATAGCCGTCGCGCTGGTTGTTGCGCACCGGCGCGACCGGCCGGTTCACCGGCAGCTGCGAGAAGTTGGGCCCGCCGAGCCGGATCAGCTGGGTGTCCAGGTAGGAGAAGTTCCGCGCCTGGAGCAGCGGGTCGTTGGTGAAGTCGATGCCGGGGACGACGTTCGCCGTGTGGAAGGCGACCTGCTCGGTCTCCGCGAAGAAGTTCTCCGGGTTGCGGTCCAGCACCATCCGGCCGATCGGCCGCACCGGCACCTGCTCCTCCGGAATGATCTTCGTCGGGTCGAGCAGATCGAAGTCGAACGCGAACTCGTCCTCCTCCGGCACGAGTTGCACGCCCAGTTCCCACTCGGGGTACTCGCCCGCCTCGATCGCGTCCCACAGGTCACGCCGGTTGAAGTCCGGGTCGCGGCCCTGGCACTCCTGCGCCTCGTCCCACACCAGCGAGTGCACGCCGAGCCGCGGCTTCCAGTGGAACTTCACGAACGTGCCCTTGCCGTCCGCGTTGACGAACCGGAAGGTGTGCACGCCGAAGCCCTGCATCATGCGGTAGCTGCGCGGGATCGCCCGGTCCGACATCAGCCACATGATCGCGTGCAGCGTCTCGGGCTGGAGCGACACGAAGTCCCACAGGGTGTCGTGCGCGGACGCGCCCGTCGGGATGTCGTTGTGCGGCTCGGGCTTCACCGCGTGCACGAAGTCGGGGAACTTGACGCCGTCCTGGATGAAGAAGACGGGGAAGTTGTTCCCGACCAGGTCGTAGTTGCCCTCGGACGTGTAGAACTTGGTCGCGAAGCCGCGCACGTCCCGCACGGTGTCCGCCGAGCCCTTGGGGCCCTGCACGGTCGAGAACCGTACGAACACGGGCGTGCGCACGGCCGGGTCCTGGAGGAACGCCGCACGGGTGAACTCCGCGCAGGACTCGTACGGTTCGAAGTAGCCGTACGCCCCCGCGCCCCGCGCGTGCACCACCCGCTCCGGGATCCGCTCGTGGTCGAAGCGGGTGAGCTTCTCCCGGAAGTGGAAGTCCTCCATCAGCGTGGGACCGCGCTCGCCCGCGGCCAGGGAGTCGTCGGTGTGGTCGACCTCGACTCCCTGGTCGGTGGTGAGCGGCCCGCCGGCCGGATCGTCCGCCTTGAAGGCCTCGCGCTGTTCCTGTTTCCGGTCGGCGGGCGAGGCCATCAGGCGGCCTCCTCGGCGAAGACGTCGAGGAAGGTCTCGCAGAACGCCTTCAGGTCGTCCGGCTTACGGCTGGTGACCAGCTTGTTGGCGCCGTGGTCACAGACCTGCACCTGCTCGTCGACCCAGGTGCCGCCCGCGTTGCGGATGTCGGTCCGCAGGCTCGGCCACGAGGTCAGCACCCGGCCGCGTACGACGTCCGCCTCGACCAGGGTCCACGGCGCGTGGCAGATCGCGGCCACGGGCCGGCCCTGCTCGAAGAAGTCCCGGACGAACGCGACGGCCTTGTCGTCCATCCGCAGGAAGTCCGGGTTGGCCACGCCGCCCGGCAGCACCAGAGCGCCGAACGAGCCCGGCGCGGCCTCGCCCACGACCTCGTCCACGGGGAAGGTGTCCGCCTTGTCGAGGTGGTTGAACGCCTGGATCTCCCCCTGCTTCGTCGACACCAGCACGGGCTCGTGACCGGCGTCCTTCGCGGCCTGCCACGGATCGGTCAGCTCGACCTGCTCGACGCCCTCGGGTGCCACCAGAAATGCGATACGCATGATGCTCAACGTCCTTTCCCGGAGCGGGCGGCGCTCCAGCGCGCCGCGTCGCTCCTCGCCTGCTTCTCCTTCTTGCGGTTCCCGCGGCCCGTACGCACGCACCGCAGCAACTCCTCGCCGTACGGCAGCAGCACACAGGTGCCGATCGCCGCGGCGATGCCCGCCAGATAGCCGCGCGACAGCGGCCGCCGGCGCGGCACCAGACGCCACGCGTCGGGATCCCCGCGGCCGCCTCGCAGCAGCGACTTCACCTGGTCGGCGTGCAGGCACATCAGGGAGGCCAGCGCCGCGAACGGCAGCGACTCCAGAAAGCTGTGGATGTGCTGCTCCATGGGCTTGACCTCCCGCTCGCTGTCGACGGCCGTACGGACGTCCCACAGCGCCGTCGCCTCGTGCACCGCGGCCCCGCCCAGCTGCACGCTCAGCAGCAGCGGGTTGACCTCGTAGCGCAGCGTCAGCGCGATCGGGATGCCGACCTCGGCCATCATCAGCGAGTGGATCAACGACTCCTTGGTGCCCGCGGTCTCCTCGATGCGGGTCCGCCGGTGCATCGCCCAGTCGGCCACCCCGGGCACGAACCAGCTGGGCAGCAGCCCGTACAGCAGGTAGCGGGTCGTGGCGTCACCGACGTCCACGGTGACGCCACTGGCACTGATCTCCTTCGCCTGGTCGGTACTCACACACCACCCCGGGCGTCCGGTTCGGCGCGGCTGATGTCGGCGAGCGCCGAGGCGGGATCCTCGGCCTCGGCCAGGTCACCGAGGCTCACCATCCCGACCGGCAGCCCGTTCTCCACCACCGGCAGGCGGCGCACCGCGTGCTCGCGCATCAGCGCGGCCGCGGTCGCCACCCGCTCGTCCGGCGTCACCGTCACCGGATCCGGTGTGCACACCGACTGCGCGCTCACCGTCATCGGGTCGGCCCCGTCGGCCACCGCCCGTACCGTGATGTCACGGTCGGTGAGCACGCCGACCACGTCCTGCCCGTCGGCCACCACCACGTCACCGATGTTCTGGGTGCGCATCAACTGCGCCGCCTCGACGAGCGAGGCGTCCGGGCGTACGGCGACCACACCCGGGGTCATCACGTCCTTCACCAACTCGGCCATCACTTCGGGCCCTCCCTCTGTTCCCCCTTCGGCGGGGGGGGGGGGGGGGGGGCCCCCCCCCCCCCCCCCCCCCCCGGGCCCCGCCACCCCCGGGGCGGGAGCCCCGGCGCCGCGGCCGGGCGGGGGCCCCGGCCGGGGCAAACGCGGGCGCCCCCGGGGCGGCC
>NZ_JBVHEP010000030.1:0-115816 GCF_055562795.1 Streptomyces sp. NPDC016851 | reverse complement strand
CGGCCCGCCCTTTGGGGGCCCCCTGGCCCAGCCCCCGCCCCGGGGCCCCACGGGGCGTGGGGGGGCACCACCCCCCCCCCCCGTGGCGGGCCCGCCCCCCACCGCTCCCCCGGCGCCGGACTGTGGCTCAGATGTCCGCCCGGCGGGTCCGTGCCGTCACCAGCACATCACCGCCGTCTCGCCGGAACCCCAGGCGGAGTACAGGCGTACGCGGACGAAGTAGCGGCGGCCCTTGACGAGCCGCGCGCTGATCGTGGCGTTGTGCGCAGTGCCCCCGTCGTCCTGCCCGGCGAGGTAGCGGGGTTCCCCGTCCCGCTCCTCGAAGACCACGACGACGGCGTCACCGTCGCCGAAGGCGCCCAGCGTGTACGTGCGGGTCTGAGGCGGATCGACGACGAAGTCGGCCTGCTCGCCCGGCCCGAGGCCGAGCGGTGCCGAGCGGAACGGCACCAGCGCGGGCGGGCCCGGCCGGTCCGCCGGCGGATACCAGCGGAGCACGAACTCCTTGTCGGCGGCGGACAGGGTGCCGGGCGGGTTGAGACCCGCGCGGTACTGCTCCGGCTCCAGGACCAGCCCCGACGAGAACGGATACTCCATGATCGAGTGCGGGTCCCAGACGGAGCCGTTGACCTCGTCCGGGCCGAGCTTGCGCAGGATGTTGTAGTGCGTCGTCTCCCGGCTCCAGTGGTTGGGCGGGCCCGCCAGTTCGGCGTACACGGCCTCGTCGTCCCAGTGGATGCCGGCGAACGGGCTCTGGTGCTCGTGCAGCATGCCGAGCGCGTGCCCGATCTCGTGCAGGGCCGTCCCGCGCTCCCCGGGCGCGGTCAGGTCCCAGCCGAAGTTCATGGTCCGTTCGTGCCGGCCGGCCAGCAGCGCGTCCCGGCCCACCGCCGACCAGGAGCCGGCGCCGAGCTGGAACCCGATGCGCAGTTCCGCCTCGGAGCGGTCGTCGACCTCGGCGAAGGTGATCCCGATGCCGAGGTCCTGCCACTGAGCGAAGCCCCCGCGCACCACGTCCCGCTGCTCCTCGGACCCGGTCCACGGCACGCGTCGCGTCATCCCCGTCCCCGGCACGGGGATGACGGACGCGTCGGTGTCACGGTCGAAGAAGCAGTAGTGCAGGACCGTGCCGTTGACCCACATCCGCCGCCCGCTCGCGAGCGCGCTCAGCCGCTCGGCCGCCAGCCCCGGTGCGAAGGCGGGCGCCGGCGCCTGTGCCAGCGAGCAGTAGCGTGCGGTCATGGCCCACAGCCTGCCCCGCGGCCGGTCCCGGGCGCCTGAGTCGGGGGCTACTCAAGTCGCCCTGTATCAGAAGTGAGTAGCCGCGCTCATGTCTGTGTGACGACTTACGAGAGGGACGCGACGACGCTGGAGCTGCCCTGGCCGTTCGCCGGGCGGGAGGACGAACTGGAACTGGTCCGCCGGTCCCTGGCGGGCGGACGCCGCGGCATCGTGGTGACGGGCCCGGCGGGCTGCGGCAAGACCCGCCTCGTCACCGAGGCGCTCCGCGGCACCGGCTGTGCCCGGGCGGCGGGTACGCCCGAGAGCCGGGCCATCCCCTTCGCCGCGTTCGCCCATCTGCTGCCCGAGTCGGTCACCCTGCACCGCGCGGTCCAGCTCCTGTCGGGCGTACGGACGCTGGTCGTGGACGACGCCCAGCTGCTCGACGACGCCTCCGCCGCCCTGGTCCACCAGCTCGCCGTGCACGGCCGCACCCGCCTGCTGGTCGTCGCCACGGACGGCAGCCCGGTGCCGGGCGCGATCTCCCGGCTGTGGACCGGGGAACTCCTGCCGCGGCTCGCTCTGGAGCCGCTGCCCGACGAGGAGACCGCGCAGCTGCTCACCGCCGGCGCCGGACCTCTCGACGCGCTCACCGCCAACCGGCTGCTGCGCCTGAGCCGGGGCGACCTGCGGCTGCTGCGCGACCTGCTCGGGGCGGTGCGGGGGCGGCTCACCCTCGAACCGGACACCGGCGAACGGGCGTGGCGGGGCCCCGTGCCGCTGACCACGGCCGTCCGTGAGCGCACCGCCCCCGTCCTCGGCCGCGCCCATCCGCTCGAACGGGAGACCCTCGATCGCCTCGCCTTCGCCGAACCGCTGTCGTTGCCGCTGGACGAACTGGACCTCGGGGCGCTCGAAGTCCTGGAGTCCGACGGCCTGATCGAGGTCGACGACCTGGGCGGCGTCCGCCTGGCCCATCCCCTCCACGGCCCGGTGCTCAGAGCCGCGGCGGGCCGGCTGCGGGCACGCCGGCTGGCCCGGACACCGGACGCGTACGCCGCCGCCCTCGACGCCGAGTCGGCCGCCCTGGCCCGCCGGATCGACCAGGACGACGTACGGGCGACGCCCACGCCGGTGGGGGAGTGGCTGGTCGCCGAGGGCGGCCCGCTGCCCGGCCGGTACGCCGCCGTGCGCGCCCGGTTCGCCCGGCTGCGGGGGGAGCTGCGGGAAGCCGCGGCCTGGGCACGGGAGGGCCTGCGGGGCGATCCCGGGGACGCCGCGTGCCGGGCGGAACTCGCCCGCGCCTGCGCACCGGTGGACAGCGGCGGGGACCTGGACCTCGATGCCCTCGCCGACCCCTACGACGCCGTGCGCCTCGGCTGCCCCGAGAAGGTCATCGACCGGCTGACCGGCGTGTTCGCCCGCCACGCCGACGCGCTCACCCGTGCTGACGGCCCGGCTCTGGACGAGGTGGCCGAGGAACTGGAGCGGCGCGGGTTCACGCTGTTCGCCGCGGAGGCCCACGCCCAGGCCGTGCGCGCCCACCGTGATCCGAGCGCCGCCCGCCACTCGCGCACCCGGGCCGTCGCCCTGGCCCGGCGCTGCCAGGGCGCCCGCACACCCGCCCTGTCCGGGCTGGTCCTCGGCGAACTCACCGCCCGGCAACGGCAGATCGTCACGCTCGCGGCGGCCGGCCTGAGCAACCGGCAGATCGCCGAACGCCTCACCCTGTCCATCCGGACCGTCGGCAACCACCTGTACAGCGCCTACGCCCGCCTCGGCGCCAGCGACCGCGGCGCCCTGCCCTGGCTGACGGAAGTCCCGCAGGCCCAGCCGGCCTGAGGGCACCACCCAGACCGGCGGCCTGACCCGAACAGGGGACGGGTCAGGCCGCCCCGAACGCCGAGAACGCCCAGCCCGTGGCCTGGTGCAGCGCGTCGCCCGGCAGGGCGGCCCGGGCGTCGCGCAGCGCCTCCGCCAGGGACAGCCCGGCCCCCAGGCCCTTGTGCAGCGCGAGCATCAGCGGCACCACCGCGGCGTCGTTGACGGGCGCGCTGCACGCCACCACCCCGGCCGTGCCGAGCGGCAGCAGCGCCGTGACCAGACCGAGCAGTTCGTCGGCGCCGACGGAGGCGAGGAGGGCGGTGTCGCAGCAGGACAGGATGATCCGGTAGGGGCTGCGGTCCAGACGCTCGAAGTCGTGCACGACGATCGGGCCGTCGGCCATCCGCAGCGAGGAGAACAGCGGGCTGTCCGCGCGGAACGTGCCGTGCGCGGCGATGTGCGCCAGCGCGGCCCCGTCCAGCTCCTGAAGCACCCGCGGCACCCGCGCCTCGTCCTCCTCCAGGACCGTCGCGCAGGCGTACCGGCCGGCCAGTTCGGGCACTTCGGCGCCGCCCGTGGCCAGGCCCGGGCCGCGTACCAGCACATGGCGGCCGTCCGGCGGAGGCGTGGTCTCCCGCGCCCGCAGCCAACTGCCCGCCGACGGCGACACGCTGAGCACCCGTTCCCGCAGCGACGGCAGCAGCGCCCACGGCACCCGGTGCAGCCGCCCCGGCGGCACGATCACCACCGGACCGCCACCCAGATGCGTCGCGGCCGGTCCGAGCAGCAGCTCCTCCAGCCGCCGCCCCGCGGCCTCCACCACCGCAAGCCGCGCCTCGGCCCCGGGGTGCGCCAGCCGCCGCAGCCCCGCCTGCACGTGCTCGGCCTCGGTCTCCGCCTCGGCCAGCAGCCCGGCCTCGAACCTGCGCACCCGCCCCTGCCCGCACAGCAGCACCTGCACCCGCCCGTCGAGCACGGCGAGTTCCACCAGCCGTACCTCGTCGCCCAGCCGCTCCAGCAGCCGGCCGACGTCGAAACGGTCGCCGCCACCGGGGGCCTCGCCGCGCATGTGCAGGGTCCGGGAGCGGATCTGCCGCTCCAGGCGCCGCTGTTCACGCTCCAGCGCCGGAACCGGCCTGCCCTCCATCCGGGCGGCCTCCGCGCGGGAGGCGATCTCCCGGAAGGCCGTCATGCCGCTGAGCAGCTCCGGGTCGGCGGGCGGCCGGGTCGGCGGGGTGGACAGCACGGTGGCCCGCCAGCGCTCGCTCCACACCAGCAGCCGCCGCGGCCCGCCGGAGACCAGACTGGCCCGCTGCGCCAACGCGGCCAGTTCCGCGCCCTGTTCGGTGGCGCGGGCCCGCAGCTCCGAGGCGCCCAGCGTCATCCGGTGGTCGTCGAGCACGTCCAGGCCGCGCCGGCACGCCTCCAGCACGCCCCGGGGGGACCCGGCGGCCCGGGCCCGCAGCGCCTGCGCCGCCCAGCCCGTCATCCGCGCCAGCGGCGGGCCGCTGTGCCGGCTGCGGGCGGCGACGGCCAAGTGCCGCTCCGCGTCCGCCGTCCAGCCCAGCCCCAGCGCGATACGTCCTGCCAGCAGCGACGCCTCCGGCGCGGCCGGCGCGCCGAAAGCGGCCAGCTTCTCGGCCACCGCGGCGGCGTCGGCGACCAAGCGCCCCGAGCCGCGCCCGGCCGCGTGCCGCGCCTCGATCAGCACCAGCCGGGCGTGCGTCTCCCACCAGGTGCGGCGCTGCCCGGCGAACAGCCGCACCGCCAGGGCGGCACGGGCGATCGCGGTGTGCGGGTCGCCGGCCAGCCGTGCGGCCCGCGCGGCGGCCAGCAGCAGCTCCGCCTTGCGGGTGGACTGCCCGCCGATCCCGTCCAGCTTCCCGATCGCCGCGTCCGCCTCGGCCAGCGCCTCGGGAGCCAGCCCGGCCGCCATCAGCACCTCGCAGCGCCGGATGTTCAGCATGAACGTCGGTGTGCTCAGCCGGGCGTAGCGCTCCTGAGCCTCGTCGAGCAGCCGCAGCGCCGCCGGCACGTCACCGGACCGGAACGCGGCGAGCCCCCGGCTCTCCACCGCGTCGGCCTTGTCGTGCTCCTGGCCGGTGGTGTCCCACAGCGCCTCGGCCGCGGTGAAGTCCGCCTCGGCCCGCTCCACCGCGCCCAGCGCCAGGTGCACGGTCGCCCGCAACGTCAGCGCCCGCGCCGTCCAGATCACGTCCTCCGCCTGCCGCAGCACGGGAATCGCCCGGCGTACGTCCTCCAACGCCTCGCGATGGTGACCGAGCACCCACCACACGTACGCCCGCCGGTACAGCACCCGCGCCCGCGTGTGCCCGCCGCCCCGCGCGACCCCCCGCTCGAACGCCGCCAGGCCCTCCCGGGTACGGCCCGCGTGCACCAGCGCCACCCCCAGGGTGGCCAGCACGTCCGCCTCCCGGTCGGCCGAATCCGCCCGCGCCGCGAACTCCCGGGCCCGCCGCAGATGCTTCAGCGCGAGCCGCAGATCACCGAAGTCCCGCTGCCAGATGCCGATCACCTGATGGGCGACGGAGGCGTCAAGAGGCACGGGATCGGCGTCGAGCAGCGCCCGGGCCCTCGCGAGAGCCTCGCCCGGGTCGGCGAACACCATCGGCAGCAGTTCCTGCACCGAGCCGCTTCCCGCTGTCACTCCTCGGATGGTAGTGGCCCCCGAACCGCGGCACACAGGGTTGGCTCTGTATCAAAAAGCCGTCCGGCGGCTCTTGTCGACGAGCACCGACGACCGTTCGCCGCACCGACCGAAGCCGTCGCCCAGTGGGAGGACCCGCATGGCACCTCAGCGATTCCACGAGCAGTTCGACCAGATCCAGCGCTCGATGCCCGACGTCCCCTTGGCGATGGGACCGGACGACTCGGCCGAGTTCATGTACGAGAAGGGCGTCGTCCTCGTCCGCGACGGCGAGGAGGCCCGGGTCGTCGAGGACACCGTACGGGCGCACTTCACGGCGGCACCCGACCTCGACCAGGACCAGGTCCGCCGGGCCGGCCCGCAGGCCAACCGCAGCGGCGTCACCCGGATCCGGGTCGGCGACCCCGGCGAGGGAAGCCGGGGAACCGACCGGGCCGTCGCGCAGGCGCTGCGGGCCGTGCACGAGCGCGAGGACCGGGCCGGGCACCGGATGGTCGCCCGCAACCACGTCGTGCACATCGCGGTCAACGCCTGCCCCGGCGACGAACCCGTGCCCGTCCCGGCGAGCGAGCCGCCCAACCCGGCCGCCGCGGACACGGCCTACGACCCGGACAGCGCCGTCGGCGTCCTCGTCGTCGACACCGGCCTCACGCACGACTACCGCTCCTGCGCGCTCCTCGCCCACACCGACGGCGACGCCCAGGTACAGGAGTGCGACGAGCAGGGGATCCTCCAGCAGTACGTCGGACACGGCACGTTCATCGCCGGGCTCGTCGCCGCCGTCGCGCCCAACACCGACATCACCGTGCGCGGCAGCCTCAACGACGCCGGCGCCATCCTGGAGTCCGAGTTCGGCGAGAAACTCTTCGAAGCCGTCGACGCCGGCGGCTGGCCCGACGTCCTCAGCCTCTCCGCCGGCACCTCCAACGGCCGCACCGACGGCCTGCTCGGCGTGGAGAACTTCATGCGGGAACTGCGCGAGCAGCGCACCCTGCTGGTCGCCGCCGCCGGCAACAACGGCAGCGCCACCCCCTTCTGGCCCGCCGCCTACGCCGACCTGCCCGGCTGGGAGGACTCCGTGCTGTCGGTCGGCGCGCTGCGCAGCGACGGCGAGTCCGGCGCCTGCTTCACCAACCACGGCCCCTGGGTGAAGGTCTACGCCCCCGGCGAGCGCCTCACCAGCGCCCTCACCGGCTTCGAGACGCCCGTCCCGTACGTGTACCAGCACTCCACGTACGACGCCTGCCGCTACGGCTTCACCTACGGCTGCACCTGCCGGCACCCCCGCCACACCGGGGTGCTGAGCGACGAGAACGCCGCCGCCAAGCCCGACCAGGTGATGTTCGAGGGGTACGCGCAGTGGAGCGGCACCTCCTTCGCCACCCCCGTGACCGCCGGCCTGGTCGCCGCCCACATGACGGCGCACAAGGAGACCGACCCGCGCGCGGCCCGGCGCCAACTGCTCGCCGCCGTCACGCGGGTCGCGGACGTGCGCGGGGCGCAGGTGCCCGCGCTGCGCCCGCCCACCTGGCGCCCCGTCCCTGTCATGCGCCCCACCCCCGGGCTGTGAGGGCCGGAACCGCCCCCTCCACGGCGTACGATGACGTGCCGTACTCGAGGGGTGGGGCTGCCGTGGACCGTACTGATGCCGGCGCGCTCGTCCAGGCCGCCGCCGACGGCGACGCGGCGGCCTGGAAGGCGCTCGTGGAAGGGCTGAGCCCCCTGGTGTGGTCCGTGGTGCGGGCCCACCGGCTGTCCGACGCGGACGCCCACGAGGTCTACCAGACCGCCTGGTTCCGCTTCGCCCAGCACCTCGGGCGGATCCGGGAACCCGGCAAGGCGGGCGCGTGGCTGGCGAGCACCGCACGCCACGAATGCCTGAAGGTCATCCGGAGCTCGCAGCGGCTGACCCTCACGGACGACCCGCAGCTCCTGGACCGGGTCAGTGAGGACGGCACGCCGGAACAGTCGCTGCTCGACTCCGAGGAGGCCGCCGCCCAGAGCGAACGCGTACGTCGGCTGTGGCAGGAGTTCGAGGAACTGGGCGAGCGGTGCCGGCAGTTGCTGCGGGTACTGATGGCCACGCCGCCGCCCAGCTACCAGGACGTGTCCGCCGCGCTCGGGATCGCGGTGGGCAGCATCGGCCCGCTGCGCCAGCGCTGTCTGCGGCGCCTGCGGGCCCGGCTCGAAGCGCGGGGGGCGATGTGAGCGGCATGAACGACGACGAACTCGAACTGTTCGGCGAAGAGGACTGGGGGGACGAGGAGTTGGACACGGGACTGCTGGAGGAGGAGCTCCGGCGGGCCGCCGCCGTCCTGGACCCCCTGCCGGCGGAGCTCCAGCAGATCGCCGTCGACGCCTACGCGCTGCACGACCTGGACGCCCGCGTCGCGGAACTCACCTTCGACTCGCTGGTCGACGCCCTCCCGGTCCGGGGAGCCGGCGACGTGCCCCGGATGCTGACCTTCCAGGCGGGCGAGGTGACCGTCGACGTCGAGGTCACCGCCCAGGGGCTGATGGGCCAGGTACTGCCGCCGCAGCCGGCCAGGATCGAGGTCCTGGGCGGACCACGCCCCGGCTCCCCGCTCACGGCCGACGACCTGGGCCGCTTCATCGCCGCCACACCCCCGTCGGGCCCGTTCGCCCTCCGGCTGCGGACCGGTGAGGACGTGGTGGTGACGGAGTGGCTGCGGGCGTAGGCCTTGATGGGGTCACCAGGTGCAGGGCAGCGTCCTCGGCCCTCGGATCATCGTCTTGCGGCGCCAGGCCACCTGGTCCGCGGGGACGGCGAGCCGTAGCCCGGGCAGTCTGTCCAGCAGGGTCCCCACGAGCAGCTCGGTCTGGAGGCGGGCGAGGACGGCGCCGGTGCAGTAGTGCGGTCCGTTGCCGAAGGACAGGTGCGGGTTGGGGTCGCGGTCCGGGGCGATCCGGTCCGGCTCGGGGAAGACGTCCGGGTCGCGGTTGGCGGAGAGGTACGAGACGTAGACAGGGTCGCCCGCGCGGATGCGGTGCCCGCGCAGGTCGACGTCCTCCAGGGCGATCCGCGCCAGCCCGACGGAGCTGCGGTGCGGGATGTAGCGCAGCAGTTCGTCCAGCAGCGCGTCGCGCGCCCCGGGCCGCTCGTGCCACGCCTGCCGCAACTCGGGCCGGGTGAGCAGCAGGTAGAGCATCTGCCCGCAGTTGTGGGTGACGGCCTCGCCGCCGATCTGGAGCGGTCCGGCGAGGCCGACCGCCTCCGTCTCGCTGAGGTCGCCTGCGGCCACGGCGGCACCCAGCAGGGAGTACACGTCCGCGCCGGTGCCGTGCGCCCGGGAGCGGATCGTCTCCGTGATCCACCCGTACAGACTGTGCTTGGCCCGGTCGGCGGCCTCCGCCCCGCCCGACGTGGAGATGATCTGCCGGGTCCAGCCGTGCACCCGTTCCCGGTCGGCGGCGGGCACGCCCATGACCTCGCTGACCAGGGCGATGGGGAAGGGTTCGAGAACCCGCTCGATGAGATCGGCCGGGGGCCCGTCCCGTACGACCCCGTCCACCAGCTCGTCGAGCATCTCCTGTGCGCGCGGCCGCAGCCGTTTCATCGCACCGACGGTGAAGGCGCCCGCGACGGCCTTGCGCAGCCGGTTGTGGTCGGGCTGGTCGGCGAAGGCGAGCGAACCGGGCCGCGGCTTGAAGTGCGGTGCCATCCGCGTCACCTGACGCCCGGTCACCTCCGCGCGGCTGAACCGCGGATCGTTGGTGATCAGCTTCACGTCGTCGTGACGGGTGGCCAGCCACGCCCACCCCTCGCCGTACGGCAGCCGGATCCGGGTCAGCGGGCCCTCGCGCATCAGCTCCGCGAGGACCGGGTCGAACTCCGTCCCGTCCAGGTCGAGGGCGGGCCAGTCCCGTACGGGGGGTGGTGCCTGGCCGGTCAGCGTCGTGGTCTCCTCCGTCATGCACCCACCCTCACCGCGCCCCCGCCGCTTGTCGCGCGGGAGTGCTCCAGCCGGTGCCGGTCAGCCGGAGGCGGCGTCGACCAGGCGGGCCAGCGCGGCGGCGAGCCGCTCCAGACCGGGACCGGCGAGGCCGCCCGGCTCGGTCATGTAGGTGTCCCGGCGGATCTCCACCATCAGCGCCTCGACCCGCGGGTCGGTCCCGTAGAACTCGAGCGGCACGTAGGCGCCCCTGAACGGGCTGTCGAGCCCCGTCTCCCCGATCTCCCCGAAGGCCTGCCGCGCGGCCTCCAGCAGTCCGGGAGGGGTGTGGAAGGAGTCGGTGCCGAGACACACCGGCGGCCGGGGCCCCTCCCCGTGCAGCTCGTACGGCAGCCGGGCCCGGGGATACGAGTGCACGTCGATGATCACGGCCCGCCCGGTGGCCGCCAGCCGGTCCGTCACGGCCTGTGTCATCGCCCGCGCGTACGGCAGGAAGTACCGTGCGACGAGCGGCCCGGCCTCGACGTCCCCGGACCGCAGCACATCGCCGTGCGTGGTCCGGGTGTAGACCGCGCCCATGCCGACGGCCCGCATCTCCTCCCGTTCGTCGGGGAAGCGCTCCGGGTCGACGACCAGCCGCGACAGCCGGTTGACGAACCGCCACGGGACGACGCCCGCCGCCCCGGCCGCCGCCTCGGCGATCTCAGCCGTGTGCGCGTCGGTGATGTGGTCCAGCTCCCGCGCGAGCTCGTTGTCGCCGAGCACGATGTCCGCCCGTACGGACGGCGGTATCTCCCGCGCCGAGTGCGGGACATGCAGGATGACGGGGGAGTGCCCGGCGCCGGGCAGGACGTCGAAGGACGGGGAGTCGGAGTACGGGGTGGCGGAGTACGGGGAGTCGAAGGACGAGGGGTCGTCGGTCACGCGGCGGCTCCACGGGGACGTGGTCGGGGGGCTTCGCTTGAAAGCCCGGCCTCTTCGAACATAACTCCGCCCCGGCCGGGCGGTGCGCCGGCCGGGGCGGAGCGGGTGGGCCGATGGGGCCCGGGGCGTCAGCTCAGGGACGCCAGCGCCTCGTTCCACGTGGCGGACGGGCGCATGACCTCGGCGGCCTTCGCCGGGTCGGGCTGGTAGTAGCCGCCGATGTCGGCCGGCTTGCCCTGGACGGCGGCCAGCTCGTCGACGATCTTCTGCTCGTTGGCGGCGAGCGTCTCGGCGATCGGCGCGAACGCCTTCGCCAGGTCCGCGTCGTCGGTCTGCTGGGCCAGCTCCTGCGCCCAGTACAGGGACAGGTAGAAGTGGCTGCCGCGGTTGTCGATGCCGCCGACGCGGCGGGTCGGCGACTTGTCCTCGTTGAGGAAGGTCGCCGTGGCGCGGTCGAGGGCGTCGGCGAGGACCTGGGCGCGGGCGTTGCCCGTCACCTTGGCGAACTGCTCGAGGGACGGCACGAGGGCGAAGAACTCACCCAGGGAGTCCCAGCGCAGGTAGTTCTCCTTGACCAGCTGCTGGACGTGCTTCGGCGCCGAGCCGCCCGCACCCGTCTCGAACAGGCCGCCGCCCGCCATCAGCGGGACGACCGACAGCATCTTGGCGCTGGTGCCCAGCTCCAGGATCGGGAACAGGTCGGTCAGGTAGTCGCGCAGCACGTTGCCGGTCACCGAGATGGTGTTCTCGCCGCGGCGGATGCGCTCCACCGACAGCTTCGTGGCCTCGACCGGGTTCAGGATCCGGATGTCCAGGCCCTCGGTGTCGTGCTCCGGCAGGTACGCCTTGACCTTGGCGATCAGGTTGGCGTCGTGCGCGCGGGTCTCGTCCAGCCAGAACACCGCCGGGTCGCCGGTGGCGCGGGCGCGGGTGACGGCCAGCTTCACCCAGTCCCGGATCGGCGCGTCCTTGGTCTGGCAGGCGCGGAAGATGTCACCGGCCGAGACGGTCTGCTCGATGAGCGCGGTGCCGTTCTGGTCGACCAGGCGGACCGTGCCCGTGGTGGCGATCTCGAAGGTCTTGTCGTGGCTGCCGTACTCCTCGGCCTTCTGGGCCATGAGGCCGACGTTCGGCACCGTGCCCATGGTGGACGGGTCGAAGGCGCCGTTGGCCTTGCAGTCCTCGATCACGGCCTGGTAGACGCCCGCGTAGGAGGAGTCCGGGATGACCGCAAGGGCGTCGTGCTCCTGCCCGTCCGCGCCCCACATGTGGCCGGAGCTGCGGATCATGGCCGGCATGGAGGCGTCGATGATGACGTCCGAGGGCACGTGCAGGTTCGTGATGCCCTTGTCGGAGTCGACCATCGCCAGCTCCGGGCCCTCGGTGAGCTCGGCGTCGAAGGAGGCCTTGATCTCGGCGCCCTCCGGCAGGGCGTCCAGGCCCTTGTAGATGCCGCCCAGACCGTCGTTCGGGGTCAGGCCGGCCGCGGCGAGCTTGTCGCCGTACTTCGCGAACGTCTTCGGGAAGAAGACGCGCACCACGTGGCCGAAGACGATCGGGTCGGAGACCTTCATCATCGTCGCCTTCAGGTGCACCGAGAACAGCACACCCTGGGCCTTGGCCTCGGCGACCTGCGCCGCCAGGAACTCGCGCAGCGCGGCGACCCGCATCACGGAGGCGTCGACGACCTCGCCCTGCTGGACGGGTACGGACTCGCGCAGCACGGTGGTGGTGCCGTCGTCGCCGACGAGCTCGATGCGCAGCGCGCCGTCCTCGGCGATCACCACGGACTTCTCGGTGGAGCGGAAGTCGTTCTGGCCCATGGTCGCCACGCTCGTCTTGGAGTCGGCGGACCAGGCGCCCATGCGGTGCGGGTGGTTCTTGGCGTAGTTCTTGACCGAGGCGGGGGCCCGGCGGTCCGAGTTGCCCTCACGCAGGACCGGGTTCACGGCGGAGCCCTTGACCTTGTCGTAGCGGGCGCGGATCTCGCGCTCCTCGTCGGTCTTGGGGTCGTCCGGGTAGGCCGGCAGCGCGTAGCCCTGGCCCTGGAGCTCGGCGACGGCGGCCTTGAGCTGCGGGATCGACGCCGAGATGTTCGGCAGCTTGATGATGTTGGCGGCGGGCGTCTTGGCCAGCTGGCCGAGCTCCGCGAGCGCGTCGGGGATGCGCTGGTCCTCGGTGAGGTACTCCGGGAACAGGGCGATGATGCGCCCGGCCAGCGAGATGTCGCGGGTTTCGACGGCGACACCCGCCTGCGAGGCGTACGCCTGGACCACCGGCAGGAAGGAATACGTTGCCAGGGCCGGGGCCTCGTCAGTGTGCGTATAGATGATGGTCGAGTCAGTCACCGGGTGCTCCGCTCCACGTCTGCAACATTGCTCGACATCAAGATATCTCCTGACCGACCTGGTCTCGACAGGGGTCCACGCCCAGTTTCGCGCCACCGACCGCCCCGGGACCCGGGCCGGGGAGACGGTGCGGCGGGTGACGGCCCCGCGACTGCCCTGGTCGGCGCGGCGACGGCTTCGGGCTGGAGGGGCCGCCGCTCTCGGCGGCCCCGGCTTCTCCGGCCTCAGCCGCGCCTCCCGGCCGCCTCGCCCGCTCGTCAGCTCGCCGCGAACGCCCGGGCCGGAATGCCGACGGGTTGCCGCACGCCGCCGCCGTCCGGCGCACGGCGCCCGCCGTCCGGCCATGGCCGCCCGGCCACCGGCGTCCGCCGTCCGGCCATGGCCGCCCGGCCACCGGCGTGCGCTGCCCGGTCACCGCCGGCCACCGGCGTCCCCCGGTCACCGGCGCCTGCCCCCCCGGCCACTGGTGTCCGCGCCCGGCCACCGGCGCCTGCCCCCGGCCACTGGTGTCCGCGCCCGGTTACCGGCGCCCGCCCTCCGCCGTCCGGCGCCCGCCGTCCGATCGGCGAGCGGGTCGCCTATCCGTACTCGTCTCGCTCGCTCGTGGCCCTCCGGGCCACGGCCGCCCTGCGTTCGCTGCCCGGTCACCGCCGCCCGGCCACGGGCGTCCGCCCTCTGGCCACTGGTGTCCGCGCCCGGTTACCGGCGCCCGCCCTCCGCCGTCCGGCGCCCGCCGTCCGATCGGCGAGCGGGTCGCCTACCCGTACTCGTCTCGCTCCCTCATGGCCCCCCGACCGCCCGGCCCCCGGCCCCCGACCGCCCGGCCCCCGACCGCCCGGCCGCCCGGCCACCCAGCCGCCCGACCGCCCGGCCCCCGGCCGCCCGGCCACCCAGCCGCCCGGCCGCCCGGCCCCCGGCCGCCCGGCCACCCAGCCGCCCGGCCGCCCGGCCCCCGGCCGCCCGGCCCCCGGCCGCCCGGCCCCCGGCCGCCCGGCCCCCGGCCGCCCGGCCCCCGGCCGCCCGGCCCCCGGCGTCCGCCGCTTGGCCACCGCCGCCCGTCCGCCGGCGTCCGCTGCCCGGCGCCCGCCGTCCGGCGCCCGCCGTCCGATCGGCGAGGAGATCGCCCACCCGACTCGTCTCGCTCGCTAAGAGCCCCCGGCTGGTGCAGGTCACGGTGGCGGCCGCCTGCCAAAGAGCACCGCAGCCGCCCCCGCGAGGCCTCAGTCGAACCGGGCCGAGGACATCTCGTTCGGCTCGATCTCGCCCGTGCGCTGCTGCGGGATGACCACCCCGCCCTGCTGGAGCGCCACCGTTCGGGCCGGTGCCGGGATGCGGATGCCCTCCGCGCGGTAGCGCCTGTGCAGCCGCTTGATGAACTCGTGCTTGATCCGGTACTGGTCGCTGAACTCCCCGACGCCCAGGATCACCGTGAAGCCGATGCGGGAGTCGCCGAAGGTGTGGAACCGGATGATCGGCTCGTGGTCCGGCACGGCGCCCTCGACCTCGGTCATCGTCTCGGCGATGACCTCGTTGGTCACCCGCTCCACCTGGTCCAGGTCGCTGTCGTAGGCCACCCCGACCTGGACCAGGATGGTCAGCTGCTCCTCCGGCCGCATGAAGTTGGTCATGTTCGCCTGGGCGAGCTGGCCGTTGGGGATCACGACGAGGTTGTTGGACAGGTTGCGGATGGTCGTCTGCCGCCAGTTGATGTCCTCGACGTAGCCCTCCTCACCGCTGCTGAGGCGGATGTAGTCACCGGGCTGGACGGTCTTGGACGCGAGGATGTGGATGCCCGCGAAGAGGTTGGCGAGGGTGTCCTGCAGTGCCAGCGCGACCGCGAGACCACCGACACCCAGGGCGGTGAGCAGCGGGGCTATGGAGATCCCCAGGGTCTGGAGCACCACGAGGAAGCCGATCGCCAGGACCAGGATCCGGGTGATGTTGACGAAGATCGTGGCCGAGCCGGCCACCCCGGAACGGGACTGGGTGACCGAGCGCACCAGGCCGGCCACCACCCGCGCCGCCGACACCGTCGCCACGAAGATCAGCAGCACGGTGAGCACCTGGTTGGTGGTGTGCTGCACCGCCCGGTTCAGCGGCAGCACCGCCGCCGCGCCCGCCGCGCCGCCCACCACCGCGGCCCACGGCAGGACGGCCCGCAGCGCGTGCACGATGACGTCGTCCCCGCTCCAGCGGGTCCGGTCGGCGTGCCTGCCCAGCCAGCGCAGCAGCATGCGCAGCGCGAAGGCGGCCAGCAGGCCCGACGCCATGGCGATGCCGGCGAAGACCAGATCGTCCGCGGTGAGCTCCCGGTTCACTTGTCACCTCCGGGAAGAAGAACTGCGGCGAACGCCGTTTCCGGCGGCCGGATGTGAAGTTTCGTCACGTCGTCACCTGTTCGTCCTGCGGGATGTTCCGCCGTGCCCGGCCACCCTGACCTGCGGTCGGCACGACCGTTCATCCTGCCGCATTCCGCACGGGGTTTCGTACCGGGCAACGGACCGAGCCGGGGAACACCGCCAGGGACTGCGGGGCCTGCCTGGCCGTCAGATGACCTTCAGCCGTACCAGCGCCGCCAGCGTCAGCGCGCCCGGGAGCAGCGGCAGCCAGACCGTGATGACGCGGAAGGCGAGGACCACGGCCGTGGCCACCGCGGCGGGGCCGCCCGCCGCCACCAGCGCCACGACCAGCGCCGCCTCCACCGAGCCGATCCCGCCCGGCGTGGGTACCAGCGCGACGGCGACCGTCGCCGCCAGGTAGGCCACCGCCATGTGCGCGGGCGGCACGTCCAGCCCCATCGCCCGGCCCACCAGAACCAGGACGGTCGCCTGCAACGCGGGGAACGCGAAGGATCCGCCCCACAGGGCGAAGGCCCGGGCCGGACGGGTGTGCACGGAGCGGGCCTCGCCGAGCGCCGTCCGCAGGAAGGACAGCACGGCCGAGCGCACCCGCCGCACCAGGGTCAGCACGGCCACCGCGATGACGAACACCACACCGGCACCGGCCAGCAGGGGGCCGAACGCCGTCTCCGGAACCAGTGTGCCGAGCCGCAGCGCGTCGGGGAACGCGATGAGCAGGGCACCCAGCAGGGCCACCCGGCCGATGCTCTCCGCCAGCAGATACAGGGCGAGAGCCGCCGACGAACGGGCGAGCGGCAGCCCGCACACCGTCATGAACCGCAGGTTGACCGCGCTCGCGCCCAGCCCGGTCGGCAGCAGGTGGTTGGCGGCACCGGCCGCGAACTGCGTGGCCAGCAGCCGCCGTCGGGGCAGCCGCTCGACGACCGCCCCCTGCCGGGTGCAGGCGGCGGCGACCCAGGTCAGACAGGTCGCGCCGACCGCGGCCAGCAGCCACGGCCACTCGGCGTCGCCCAGATGCGCGAAGCCCTCGGCGAGTACGGACCGGTGCCGCACCGCGACCACGGTGACCAGCAGGAGCGGAAGCAGACACAGGATCTGACGCAGGCGGCGGACCGGGACGCGACGGGGGAGCCGTCCCGGGCGGAGTTCGGGGAGTTCTACCGCTGTCACGTCAGCAGAGGCTTCCCATGCCCCGCCAACGGCGGGTTGCGGACGTGCGGACGGCGTCTTACGGACGGGGAGCGGCTGGGAGGAGAACGTCATGGGGGCCTTTGCGGGGGGAACGGGGAGACGGGATCGGGGAGTCGGGGAGCGGGAAGAGGGGGAACGGGCCGATTGTGCGGGATGTCGGGGCGATGTGCGAGCGCCTTGACCTCAAGATTGCTTGAGGTTCTACGTTCTCTGTCATGAGTATGGAGACCACAGCGTGGACACAACTGCACAGCGTCATGAACGCCCAGGAGGAGCGCCGCCCCCTCGCCCTCGCCACCCTGCGCCGCATCGGAGCGTTCGCCCGCCCGCACCGGCGCCGTATCGCCCTGTTCGTCCTGCTCGGAGTGGGGACCGCCCTGCTCGCCGTGGCGACCCCGGTCCTGGCCGGGAGTGTCGTCGACGCGATCGTCTCGGACGGCACGGAGGGCACCGTCGTACGCCTGTCCCTGCTCATCGCGCTGATCGCGGTGGCGGAGGCGGCGCTGGGCATCCTCGGCCGGAGGCTGTCGGCGACGCTCGGCGAGCACCTCATCCTCGATCTGCGGACCGCCGTCTTCGACCATGTGCAGCGCATGCCCGTGGCGTTCTTCACACGCACTCGTACGGGCGCCCTGGTCTCCCGACTCAACAACGACGTCATCGGCGCCCAGCGCGCGTTCAGCAACACCCTGTCCGGAGTGGTCAGCAACCTCGTCACGCTGCTGCTCACCCTCGCCGTGATGCTCACGCTGTCCTGGCAGATCACCCTGCTCGCGCTGGTGCTGCTGCCGGTGTTCGTGATCCCGGCCCGGCGCATGGGCAGCCGTATGGCCCGTATGCAGCGGGAGGCGGCGACGCTGAACGCGGCCATGGGCACCCGCATGACCGAGCGCTTCTCCGCACCCGGCGCCACCCTGGTCAAGCTCTTCGGGCGCCCCGAGGAGGAGTCGGCGGAGTTCGCCGAACGCGCCCGCCGGGTCGCGGACATCGGCGTCCGGACGGCGACCGCCCAGGCCGCGTTCATCACCGCCCTCACCCTGGTCTCCGCGCTCGCCCTCGCCCTGGTCTACGGCCTCGGCGGCACCCTCGCCCTGCGCGGCACACTGGAACCCGGCGCGGTCGTGTCGCTGGCGCTGCTCCTGACCCGGCTGTACGCGCCGCTGACCGCGCTGGCCGGGGCGCGGGTCGAGGTCATGAGCGCCCTGGTGAGCTTCGAGCGGGTCTTCGAGGTGCTCGACCTGAAGCCGCTCATCGAGGAGAAGCCGGACGCGCGCCGGGTGCCCGACGGGCCCGTGGCGGTCGAGTTCGACCGGGTCCGCTTCGGTTACCCCGCCGCCGACAAGGTCTCCCTGGCCTCCCTGGAAGAGGTCGCCACACTCGACAAGCGGGGCGGCGACGAGGTCCTGCACGGCATCTCCTTCCGCGCCGAGCCGGGGCAGACCGTGGCGCTCGTCGGCTCCTCCGGCGCGGGCAAGTCGACCGTCGCGGGGCTGCTGCCGCGCCTGTACGACGTCGACGAGGGCGCCGTACGCGTCGGCGGCGTCGACGTCCGCGACCTGAGCGCGCGCTCCCTGCGGGAGACGCTCGGCATGGTCACCCAGGACGGGCACCTCTTCCACGACACCGTCCGCGCCAACCTCCTCCTGGCCCGTCCCTCGGCCACGGAGAGCGACCTGTGGGACGCCCTGCGCCGGGCCCGTCTCGACGACCTCGTACGGTCGCTGCCCGACGGTCTCGACACGGTGGTCGGCGAACGCGGCTACCGGCTCTCCGGCGGCGAGCGCCAGCGCATGACCATCGCCCGGCTGCTGCTGGCCCGACAGCGCGTCGTCATCCTCGACGAGGCCACCGCCCACCTGGACAACACCTCCGAGGCCGCCGTCCAGGAGGCACTGGCCGAAGCCCTCGAAGGCAGGACGGCGGTCGTGATCGCCCACCGGCTCTCCACGATCCGGACAGCCGACCAGATCCTGGTCGTCGAGGCCGGCCGGATCGTGGAACGCGGCACGCACGAGGAACTCCTGGCGGCGGGGGAGCGGTACGCGGAGCTGTACCGGACCCAGTTCGGCGGGACGCAGAGCACGGTCGTGGAGGAGGCCGCCGCGTAACACGCCCGACCTCGGTGAACGGCTCCGGGAGCGCGTCCGTACCCCTGACGAGCACTCCTGCCCGCCCGCGAGGGCGGGACGGTCCGCATCCGGAGAGACGACGTGTCCCAGCAGCAACCGCACGCACGATCCAGCCGCCGGTCCCTGCCCCGGGCCCGGCGGCTGCGCGCCGCCGCACCGGCCGCCGCACTGGTGATGCTCCCCGTCGTCACCGCCTGCGGCGGCGGTGACGACGCCGAGCCCGCCGCCCGCGGCAGGACGGCGACCCCGAGCGGGTCCGCCGCTCCCGCCGCCGGCGTCGTCGCGCCGGCGAAGGTGGAGGTGATCGCCGGCCTGACCGGCTGCAAGGTGAAGATCCGCACCGAGGCGGAGGAACTGCGCGAGGGCGTCTGCCACACGAAGAAGGGTGACTACCTCATCACCACCTTCCCCGAGGAGAAGCTCAAGGAGACGTGGCTGGAGTCGGCCAGCGTCTACGGGGGCAAGTACCTCGTCGGCATGCGCTGGGTGGTCAGCGCCAAGCCGGAGATGCTGGAGCCCCTCCGCGCGAAACTCGGCGGCACGGTCAGGGAGTTGCGGGGCACCGGCCCGGACGCGAGCGCCTCCTGACGTCACCGCTGCCGGAGGAACCAGCCGCCGGCCCGGGCCTCGGTCCGGTACCTCTCCTGACACCTCACTTCCGGTTTTGCCTGGCCGGGGTCATGATTGTGCGACTCGGCACATGAGCCGCCCCACCTGTGTCGGCACCGAAGTGAGTTCCTTGTGGTCGCCACCTTTCGTCGCCATTCGCTCGCGGGCGAGATGCTGGTGCTCCAGCTCGCCATCGTCGTGATGGTGCTGCTGGCGGTCGCCGCGGTCTCGCTCGCCCAGTCGCAGGCCACTTTCAACCGGGTCGAGGGACGCCGGGTGAGCGCGCTGGCCGAACAGCTGGCCGCCAACCCCCTGGTGCGCAGCCAGCTGGTGCGTCCCGCGCCCGGGGAGACGCTCGCCCCGCTGGTGCTGGCCACGCAGGCGCAGTCCGGAGTGACCTCGGTGACGGTGGCCGACGCCTCGGGCCGGATCGTCAGCTCCACGAACCCGACGGTGGTCGGCGAGCGGCTGCCCGCCGAGCCGGGCGCCGACCAGGCGCGGGGCTGGTCGGGGCAGCTGACGCTGGACGGCAGCCGCGAGCTGGCCGCCCAGGTCCCCGTCCTCGGGGCGGCGGAGGAGAACCTCGGCCGGATCCTCGGCACGGTGATGATCGGCGAGGCCGATCCGACCGTCTGGCAGCGGCTCAGCGGCGCCTCCTCGTATCTGCTCGCCTATCTGGGCATCGCCAGCGGGCTCGGCGTGGCCGGTTCCTGGCTGCTCGCGCGGCGGGTGAAGCGGCAGACCCTCGGGCTGGAGCCGGGGGAGATCGCGGGACTCGCCGAGCACCGGGAGGCGATGCTGTACGGGATCGCCGAGGGCGTGGTCGCCCTGGATCCACAGCACCGGCTCACCCTCGTCAACGACATGGGCCGCCGCCTGCTCGACCTGCCCGAGGACTGCGTCGGCCAGAGCCTGGACGGCCTGGGCATCGACGGACGGCTGCGCGACGTGCTGTCCGGCACCGCCGCGGGCAAGCGGGACGAGGTCGTCGTCCGCCACGGCCGGGTCCTGGTGATGAACCGGATGACCGTCACCAAGGACGGCCGGCTCCTCGGCTCGGTCACCACCCTGCGCGACCGCACGGAACTGGCCCGCCTGGAGCGGGAGATCGGCTCCTTCCGCAGCTCCTCGGAGCTGCTGCGGGCGCAGGCGCACGAGTTCGCCAACCAGCTGCACACCATCTCCGGGCTGATCCAGATCGGCGAGCAGGACGAAGTGGTGCGCTACATCCGCGCGCTGAACCAGCGCCGCCAGTCCCTGGACGTCACCCTCAGCCGCCGCGTCCGGGACACCGCGGTGGCCGCGCTGCTGATGGCGAAGGCGTCCCTCGCGGCCGAACGGAAGGTCAGCCTGCGCATCTCGGACGACACCGCGCTGGAGCGGCTGGCCCCGGAGGACGCCGCCGACGTGGCGACCGTGGTGGGCAACCTCGTGGACAACGCCGTCGACGCCGCGGCGCACGCCGGGGAACGGTGGGTCGAGGTGGCGCTGCGGCAGGACGCCTCCAGTGTGGAGATCGCGGTACGGGACTCGGGGCCGGGCGTGGCTCCCGAACTGGCCCGCGAGGTGTTCTCCCACGGCTTCACCACCAAGGCCGCCCGGGAGGGCGAGCGCGGCATCGGACTGGCCCTGACCAAGCTGGTCTGCGAACGGCACGGGGGAGAGATCTCGGTGGCCAACACCCCCGACGGGGCCGTGTTCACCGCACGCATGACCGTCAGCCACCTCCCCGAAGCGGTGGCGGAAGGAGCGGCCCCATGACCAGACCGGGCGACACGACCAGACTGGGCGACATGATCAGAGCAGGCGACACGGCCGGAGGGGACGGCCCGACCGGAACAGATGCCAAGGCGGGCACGATCGACGTCCTCGTGGTCGACGACGACTTCATGGTGGCCCGGGTCCACCGCGCCTACGTCGAACGCGTCGAGCCGTTCCGGGTCGTCGGCGTGGCACACACCGGCGGACAGGCGATCGAGGCCGTGGACGAACTGCGCCCCGACCTCGTCCTGCTCGACCTGTATCTCCCCGACCTCTTCGGTCTGGACGTCATCCCCCGGCTGCGCACCGCGGGCCACGACTGCGACGTCATGGTCATCAGCGCCGCGCAGGAGGCCGACGCGGTCCGCGGCGCCGTCCGGCAGGGGGTCGTGGACTACCTCCTGAAACCCTTCGACTTCGAGGACCTGCGCTCCCGCCTGGAGCGCTACGCCGCCCAGCGGGGCCGGCTGCTCACGGCGGTGGTGCGAGGCCAGGCCGACATCGACCGGGTGCTGGCCGGAGCCGGCGTCCCCGCACCGGCCCCCGCACTGCCGAAGGGCATGAGCGTGGAGACCGCCGAACTCGTCGAGCGGGCCCTGCGCGAGGCGGACGGCACCCTGTCCGCCTCCGAGTGCGCCGCGCTGACCGGCGTGTCCCGGGTGAGCGCCCGCCGCTACCTGGAGTACTTCCACGGCACCGGCAGCGCGGAGGTGTCCCTGCGCTACGGCGTCGCCGGCCGGCCCGAACGGCGGTACGCCTGGCGGGCGTGACCCCCTGACTACGGCGGGCCGTCGGTCTTCGGCGCCGGGACGCCCGGCTTCTTCGCCGCATCCTCCGCGATCCGCACGGTGTACAGGCCGGGGCTCTGGTCATGCCACTGCCCGGGTTCCGGTTCGAGGGCCGTCGCGACGGTCAGGGGAAGCACCACGGCCCCGGTGAGGGCCAGGACCCAGCCGAGGACGGGGCTCAGGAGTGCGGCGGCTGTCCGGTGGTACGTGTCGTGGTAGGCCAACTGAGGTCCCGGTGGTTCGACTCGACGTCAAGTACTGCCCCCATGGGACTCACTGTCGCAGCCGCCGTCCGCCGACGGAATCTTGAAACTTGAAGTCGCACGCGTTGCACAGAAGTTTCACAGGGGGCTCAGGGCTGGTTGGTCAAGTAACCGCCCATGGCGGTGAAGTACTCGGTCGCGGGCAGCTCCCGGCCGTCCTCGGTCCGGACACGCGTGATGGCCAGGCCGCGGTTGCGGCCGGTGCGGGCGTCGGCTCCGGCGACGATCACCACGCCCTCGCCCTCGCGGTAGAAGATGCGGCCGGGTGTGCCGCCGTACCGGCCCTCGGAGACGACCGCGGCCAGCACCTCCAGCCGCTTGCTCTTGTGGAACGTGAAGGCGCTGGGGTACGGCTCGGACTGGGCGCGGACCAGCCGCTCCAGGTCCTCGGCCGGCCAGGTCCAGTCGATGCGGCTGTCCTCGATGGACCGCTTGTGGAAGAAGCTGGCCCGGGAGCGGTCCTGCTTGGTGAACTCCGTCTGCCCCGAGGCGATGAGGTCGAGCGCGCCGATGGTGACCGGGGCGATGAGGTCGACGGTCTTGTGGAACAGGTCGGTCGCCGTGTCGGCCGGCCCGACCGCCACGGCCTCCTGCCGCACGATGTCGCCGGCGTCGAGCTCGTCGTTCATCATGTGCGCGGTGACGCCCACTTCGGGCTCGCCGTTGATCAGCGCCCAGATCAGCGGCGAGAAGCCGGCGTACTTCGGCAGCAGCGAGTCGTGCACGTTCAGCGTGCCGTGACGCGGCAGGTCGAAGATGCGCGGCGGAATCCACGTACGCCAGTTGTTGGCCACGATGATGTCCGGGTCGGCCTCCTTGAGGTGCTCGAACAGCTCGTCGTCGTCAGGGCGGTTGCGGATCACGACCGGTACGCCGTTCTCCTCGGCGAGGTCGGCGACCGAGTCGCTCCAGATCTTCTCGTAGGCGTGCTCGCTCTTGGGGTGCGTCACGACCAGGACCACGTCGTGCTCGGAGTCCAGGAGGGCTTGGAGGGTGCGGTGGCCCCAGGTCTGGTAACCGAACATGACGACCCGCATGGGGTTCCTCCTAGAAGCAGGGAATGGCCGTGGCCAGTAAAGCAAGGCTTACCTAAGTGGTCAACGGGGCCGGTTTGTGGGCGTGTTGACGATCGGGCGCTGCTCACGTGTCCGTTTTGTCTATAGACAGCCCTACGGGATGAGCTTAGCCTTACCTAAGTTTTGGGTGGTGCCTCTTTCGGCGTGCCCGACTTCGTACGATGGGAGTGACATGGCACAGGCTCGTCCTGGCGACGCCCCTTTGATCCACGACCTCATTGGCATCGGCTTCGGGCCGTCCAACGTGGCCATGGCGATCGCGCTCAGCGAGCACAACGCGCGCGCCGGTGGGGAAGAGGCGGTCTCCGCGCACTTCTTCGAGCAGCAGCCGCGCTTCGGCTGGCACCGAGGCATGCTCATCGACGACGCGACCATGCAGGTGTCCTTCCTCAAGGACCTGGTGACGCTCCGGAACCCGGCCAGCGAGTACAGCTTCCTGTGCTACCTCAAGAGCAAGGGACGGCTGATCGACTTCATCAACCACAAGAACCTCTTCCCGCTGCGGGTGGAGTTCCACGACTACTTCGAGTGGGCCGCGGGCCAGGTCGACGACATGGTCTCCTACGGCCACGAGGTCGTCGGCGTCATGCCCGTCATGCGCGACGGCGTTGTGGAGTACCTGGATGTGACGGTCCGTTCGGGGGAGGGTCTGGAGGTCCACCGGGCCCGCAACCTCGTCCTCGGCACCGGCCTGCGCCCCCTCATGCCGGAGGGCGTGGAGCGCAGCGACCGCGTCTGGCACAACTCCGAACTGCTGGGCCGGGTCGACGCGTTGGAGGGCACCTCGCCGTCCCGGTTCGTCGTCGTGGGCGCGGGGCAGAGTGCCGCCGAGAACGTCGCCTACCTGCACCGGCGCTTCCCCGGGGCCGAGGTCTGCGCCGTCTTCTCCCGCTACGGCTACAGCCCCGCCGACGACAGTGCCTTCGCCAACCGGATCTTCGACCCCGAGGCCGTCGACGAGTTCTTCGCGGCGCCGAAGGACGTCAAACGCCGGCTGATGGACTACCACGGCAACACCAACTACTCCGTGGTGGACATCGACCTGATCGACGACCTGTACCGGCAGATGTACCAGGAGAAGGTCCTCGGCACCGAGCGCCTGCGCTTCCTCAACGTCTCCCGGCTCACCGGCGTCACCGAGACGCCGGACAAGGTCACGGCCTCCGTCACCTCCCTCGTCACCGGCGAGGAAACCTTCCTCGACGCCGATGTCGTGGTCTTCGCCACCGGCTACAGCCCCGCCGACCCCGTCGGTCTCCTCGGCGAGGTGGCCGACCGCTGCCTGCGTGACGACGATGGCCGGGTCCGTGTCGAGCGCGACTACCGCATCGCGACGGAGCCGGATCTGCATTGCGGCATCTACCTCCAGGGCGGCACCGAGCACACGCACGGCATCACCTCGTCCCTGCTGTCCAACACCGCCATCAGGGTCGGCGAGATCCTCGACTCGCTCCTCGACCGGGGCCGCAAGCCCGTCTCCGACGCGGCCCGGACGGTCGCCGACGGAACGGGCAGCACGGCGCGTTAGTCCGACCCACCCGGCAGGCACGGCGGCACTGAACAAAGGGATAACGTACGTCGACATGGGCACGATCGCAGTGGAGCGTCCCGCGTCCAAGGTCACAACTCAGGCCCGTCGGCGGCGAGTTGTGGGACTTGGCGCGCTGGTGCTGGTCCTCGTGGCCGCGGGGGCGGTGTCGTTGGCCGTCGGGGCGCGCGCGCTGAGCCCCGGCGAGGTGTGGCACGCGCTGTTCGCGCCGCCGGAGTCCGACCAGCGGCTCACCGAGATCAGGCTCATCGTCGAGACCGTGCGGGTGCCCCGGACGGTGCTCGCGATCGTGGCGGGCGTCGCCCTCGGGGTCGGCGGGGCGCTGATCCAGGGGTACACGCGCAACCCGATCGCCGACACGGGCCTGCTGGGCGTGAACTCCGGCGCCTCGTTCACCGTCGTGACGGTGATCGCCGTGTTCGGGCTCTCCGACCCGTTCCAGTACATCTGGTTCGCGTTCCTCGGGGCGGCGGTCGCCGGTGTCGTGGTGTTCGGCCTTGCGAGCATCGGCCGGGGCGCCGGGAACCCGCTGACGCTCGCCCTGGCCGGGCAGGGAGTCACGGTGTTCCTCGCGGCCATGACCACGGCGATCGCCCTGTCGGACCAGAAGTCGCTGAACGCGCTGCGGTTCTGGAACGCGGGCTCCGTGGCCGGCGTCGGGTTCGGCGTCATCTGGCCGGTGACCGGGTTCATCGCGGCCGGACTGGTGCTGGCCCTGATCACGCTGCCCGCCCTCAACCTGCTCAACCTGGGTGACGACGTGGCGCGCGGGCTCGGGGTGAACATCACGCTGAGCCGGACCGTCGGCATCACCGCCATCACCCTGCTGGCGGGCGCCGCGACGGCCGCCTGCGGACCCATCGCCTTCCTCGGGCTCATGGTGGCCCACGTGGCCCGGTACCTGACCGGCCCCGACTACCGCTGGCTGGTGCCGTACGCGGGTCTGCTCGGCGCCGTCGTCCTCCTGGTCTGCGACATCGTGGGCCGCCTGGTGGTGCGGCCGAGCGAGCTGGACGCGGGTGTCGTCGTCGCCCTGCTGGGCGCCCCGTTCTTCGCGGCCCTGGTGTGGCGCGGAAAGTTCAAGAGCGCATGAACAGGACAGGCGTGAAGCCGCGCATGAACAGGACAGACGTGAAACCGTCGGTGACGCCGGGCGTGCGGCTCGGCCGGGTGTCGTTCGTGTGGCGGCCGTGGATCGTGTGCGTCTCGCTGCTGCTCGCGGCGGCGACGTTCCTGGTGTTCTGTCTGTCCATCGGTGTCGGGGACTTCCCCATCGGACTGCCCCAGGTGATCGCCACGCTCTTCGGCAGTGGCGAGCGGGTCGACGAGTTCGTGATCATGGACCTGCGGATGCCGCGGGCCCTGGCCGGGCTCGTCGTGGGTATCGCGCTGGGGGTGTCCGGAGCGCTCACGCAGTCCATCGCCCGCAACCCGCTGGCCAGTCCGGACGTCCTGGGCATCACGAACGGCGCCAGCGCGGTCGCGGTGTTCCTGGTGACGGCGTCGGGCGGGACGGCCGCGGCGGTCGTCAACTCCGTGGGCCTGTCGGCGGCGGCCCTCATGGGCGGTCTCGGCACCGGCCTGCTGGTGTACTTCCTCGCCTGGCGGCGCGGCATCGACGGCATGCGGCTCATCCTCATCGGCATCTCGGTGAGCGCCGTGATGGAGGCGCTCACGACCTGGCTGCTGGTCACGGCCGACATCAGGGACGTCGCCCAAGCCCAGGTATGGCTGGTGGGCTCGCTGGACGACCGGTCGTGGGACGAGGTCCAAGTGGCCTTGTGGGGCACGCTCGTTCTCCTGCTCGTCGTGACGGGCGCCGCGTTCCAGTTCAAGCCGATGCACCTCGGTGACGACGTCGCCGCCGGTCTGGGCGTCCGTTACTCGGCCGTGCGGGCGGTCCTCCTGCTGTGCGCGGTGCTGCTGGCGGGTGTGGCGGTGAGCGCGGCGGGCCCGGTCCCGTTCGTGGCGCTGGTCGCCCCGCAGGTGGCGATGCGGCTGGCGCGCTGCCCGACGCCGCCCATGGTGGCCTCCGCGCTGGTCGGCGCGCTGCTGCTGACCGGCTCGGACCTGGTCGCCCGCACGGCACTGCCCGTCAGTCTCCCGGTCGGCGTGGTCACCGCGGCGATCGGCGGCCCCTTCCTCGTCTATCTGCTGGTACGGGCGAACCGCAGATAGCTGGTACAAAGTCAGGCGAGCCTAAGTAAGGGGGCCTTGTGGTCACTCAGTCCGTCACCGGGGTCGAGTCGAAGTCCGATCAAGCCTCACGGCTGGCAGCCAGGGGCGTCACGGTCGGCTACGGCGCCCGGACCGTCATCGACGATCTCGACGTGGCGATACCCCCCGGCGTGATCACCACCATCATCGGCCCCAACGGCTGCGGGAAATCGACCCTGTTGCGCACCCTGTCCCGGCTGCTCAAGCCGTCCAAGGGGACGGTCGTGCTCGACGGCGACGACATCGCCCGGCTCCGGACGCGGGACGTGGCGAGGAAACTCGGACTACTGCCTCAGGCGCCGGTCGCGCCCGAGGGGCTGACGGTGGCCGACCTGGTCGCCAGGGGCCGCCATCCGCACCAGAGCTGGCTGCGGCAGTGGTCCTCGGACGACGCCGACGTCGTGGAGCGCGCGCTGACCATGACCGGGGTGTCCGACCTGGCCGACCGCCCGGTCGACGCGCTGTCCGGCGGACAGCGGCAGCGCGTCTGGATCTCGATGACCCTGGCCCAGGGCACCGATCTGCTCCTGCTGGACGAGCCGACCACCTATCTCGACCTGGCGCACGCGATGGACGTGCTCGATCTGGTCGACGATCTGCACGAGTCGGGATGCACCGTGGTGATGGTGCTGCACGACCTCAATCTGGCCGCGCGCTACAGCGACAACCTCATCGTGATGCGGGCGGGGTCGATCCTGGCGCAGGGCCATCCCCGTGACGTGCTGACCGCCGAGCTGCTGCAGGAGGCGTTCGGACTGCGCGCCAAAATCATCGACGACCCGGTGGGGGACCGGCCGCTCATCGTCCCGATCGGTCGCACGCACGTCCAACTCGACTAGTTCGCCAGAAAGTTACATAAGTAAGGCTAGGCTTACCTTACTGCCTTGCGATACGGTTTGCCTGCCCTTACCGGGGGCGTACTGGACAGTGCGAAAAAGCAAGAGGATTGACGGATGCTCCTCCACAGAACGACGCGCAGGAAGCCATGGCGGCGGGTCGCGGCACTGCTCTCCGCCGCCACGCTCGGCGTCGGCCTCCTCGCGGGGTGCGGTTCCGAATCGGACTCGGCGGACAAGGGCAGCGACACCACCTCGACCGCCGCGGCCGGCGCCTTCCCGGTCACCGTGGAGCACGCGTTCGGCACCACGAAGGTCACCGAGGCCCCGATGCGGGTCGTCACGGTCGGCTACACCGACGACCAGAGCGTCCTGGCGTTCGGCATCAAGCCGGTCGGCATGACCGACCAGTACCCGAACCCGGCGGGCCAGAGCCCCGACATCAACACCCAGTGGCCCTGGGTGAAGGACAAGTGGGGCGACACCAAGCCCGAGGTCATCATGAAGAACGGTGACACCGGCCCCAACTACGAGAAGATCGCCGCCCTGCGCCCCGACCTGATCATCGCGGTCTACTCCGAGATCGACCAGGCCGGCTACGACAAGCTCTCCAAGATCGCGCCGACGGTGGCCCGCACCAAGGCCGAGAAGGAGCCGTTCAGCGCCCCCTGGCAGGACAACGCCCTGCACATCGCCAAGGCACTCGGCAAGGCCGAGGAGGGCGAGAAGATGGTGCAGGACATCCAGGGCAAGCTGGACACGGCCAAGAAGGCGCACCCCGAGTTCGCGAAGCAGAAGGCCGTCGTACTGTCCTGGTACGAGAACTCGGTGGCGCCGTTCACCTCCACCGATGTGCGCGGCCGGCTCGTGACGGGCATCGGCTTCCAGTACCAGACCGAGATCGACAAGGTCGCCGACGGCAGCTTCTACACCAAGCTCTCGCCCGAGCGCGTCGACCTGGTCGACGTCGACCGCATCTTCGTCATCAACGACAAGGCCGACACGGCGGCCCTGAAGAAGTTCAAGCTGTTCGCCAACCTCGACGCCGTGAAGAAGGGCAACGTGTCCTACCTGCTGGACAGCGAGGGCCCGGCGGTCGGCGCGGCCATCTCCCAGGGCACCCTGCTGTCCATGCCGTACGCCGTCGACGAGCTCGTGAAGTCGGCGGCCGAGTAGCGATGCCGGTCACCCTGTCCTGTCCCCTGCCCGCCCGGGTCGCGGTGTGAGCGCGACCGCCACCCGCCCCGCCCCGGCGACGCTGCACACGGCGACCGGGCGCGAGGCGTCCCGATGGGTCGCGGCGCACTGCCGCGAGGTGCCCTGGCTGTCGGCGGCCACCGTGCTCACCACGGTGGCCGGCGCGGCGCTCCAGGTGCTCCCGGTCCTGCTGCTCGGCCGAGTGGTCGACGGCGTGGTCGAGGGCGAGTCGCGCTCGGTCCTGGTCACCATCGGGGTCCTGATCGGGGCCGCCGCGCTGCTCGGCGCGGCGGCCACCGCGGTGTCGACCTACCTGATCGGCCGGCTGGGCGCCGACCTGCTCGCGCGGCTGCGGGAAGGAGCCGTCCGGGCGGTGCTGGGGATGCCGAGCGCCCGCATCGAACAGGTCGGCCGGGGAGACGTGCTCTCCAGGGTCGGCGACGACGTGGCCGTCATCTCCAAGGGCATCCGTACGGCCATCCCCACGGTGTTCTCGGCCGGAGTGCTGGTCGCCATCGCCACGTTCGGCATGTTCGGCCTGGACTGGCGGCTCGGACTGGCGGGCGCCGGCGCGCTGCCCGCGTACGCGCTCGCCCTGCGCTGGTACCTCCCCCGCTCCGCGCCGCTCTACCGCAAGCAGCGGGTGGCCCAGGCCGACCGTGCGCAGGCGCTGATCAGCGGTCTGAACGGGATCGACACGGTCCGGGCGTACCGTCTGGAGGGCGCCTTCCGCGAGAAGGTGACCAGCGAGTCCTGGCGGGTGCGCGACCTCGGAATCGAGGTGTTCCGGTTCTTCGGCCGGTTCGTCGGCCGGGAGAACCGCGCCGAGTTCATCGGGCTGGTCCTGATCCTCCTGGTGGGGTACGCCCTGCTGGAGGCCGACGCCGCCACCCTCGGCGAGGTGTCGGCGGCTCCGCTGCTGTTCCACCGGCTGTTCGGCCCGCTGGGCCTCATCATGTTCACCTTCGACGAGGCACAGAAGTCGGGCGCGAGCCTGACCCGGCTGGTCGGCGTGCTGGGGGAGGCCGGTGAGGGCCGGCTGGTGGGTGACCCGGCCGTCGCGCCGGCGGACGCCGAGCCGCTGCCGGTGACGGTGCGGGGGCTGACGTTCCGTTACCCCGGCGCCGAGGAACCGGTGCTGAGAGACGTCGATCTGACGATTCCGGCCGGGGGTTCGCTCGCGCTGGTGGGCGCGACGGGTGCGGGCAAGACGACCCTCGCCGCGCTGATCGCGGGCATCGGCACGCCCGAGACCGGATCGGTGCACATCGGCGCGACCGACCTGGCGGGTCTGGACGAGGCCGCGGCGCGGGCCCTGGTGAGCATCCTGACGCAGGAGACACACGTGTTCTCCGGCCCGCTCGCCGACGACCTGCGGCTGTCCGCGCCCGGGGCGACCGACGCCGAACTGGCGGACGCGCTGCGCACCGTCGGCGCCGACGCCTGGGTCCAGGCGCTGCCCGACGGGCTGAACACCAGGGTCGGCGAGGGCGGCGAGCGCCTCGACGTCACCAAGGTCGCCCAGATCGCCCTGGCCCGCCTGGTGCTGGCCCGCTCGCCCGTGGTGGTGCTCGACGAGTCCACCGCCGAGGCCGGCAGCGAGGGCGCCGCCGAGCTGGAACGCGCGGTCGTGGCCGCGTGCGCGGGCCGGACCACCCTGTTCGTGGCGCACCGGCTGACCCAGGCGATGGCGGCGGACCGGATCGCCGTGCTGGACGCGGGCCGTGTCGTCGAGCAGGGCACACACGACGAGTTGGTGGCTCTGGGCGGCCGGTACGCCCGGCTGTGGCAGGCATGGCGCGAGGGTAGTTAGGCAGGCCCGAGCCGGGCTGGGCTTGATTTCTGGTTTCCTTGAAAGGGTGCTGAGTCTTCGATGATGGAACCGAGCGCTCGTCTCGTACGGCTTTCTCCCGCACGCCTGGCCGACGTACGCCGGCGGACCGGCGACCACTCCGACAGGACCATCACCGAAGCCTGCGCCATCGGGCTGTCGTACTGGACGACGGGCGAGAGCCCCGACGGCATCGACCTCACCCCCGGCACCCTGTTCGCCGACGTCCTCGGATGGGTCGACAACGGCGGGGCCGGACCCGGTGGCTGGGAGGTCGGCGCGGACGGCCGGAGCATCCGCGTGCCCGACGGCGTCTCGCCGTCCGAAGCACAGCTCGCCCTGGGCGACCTCGCCGACTTCCCGGACCGGCCCCTCGGCACCATCGGACCCTCCAGCGTCACCGAGAGACTCGAACTCCTGGCCCGCTGGAACGACACCGAGGCCGACCGCAGCCGCCCCACCATCGTCGAGATGTTCCACGAACAGGCGCGGACCAGGCCGGACGCCGTCGCCATCGTGGACGAACGCCGCTCACTGACCTACCGTCAGGCAGCCGAGCTCTCCAGCCAGTTGGCCCACCGCTTGATCGAGCGCGGCCTCGGCCACGAACAGGTCGTCGGCATCTCGCTGGGCCGCTCCGCCGAGATGGTCGTCGGGCTGCTCGCCGTGCTCCAGGCGGGATGCGCGTTCGTGCCGCTCGACCCCCAATGGCCCGCCGCGCGCCGGGCCGTCGTCGTCGAGGACGCCCGGGTCGTCGTACAGCTCAACGCCTCGGGCGAGCACGACCCGGCCGAACCGCCGGCCGTGGCCGTCGACCTCGACGACTGGCGCCACGGATCCCACCCCACCGAGGGAACCGGCGTCACCGTCCACGGCGACGCCCTCGCCTACGTGATCTTCACGTCCGGCTCCACCGGACGGCCCAAGGGCGCCATGATCCGGCACGAGGCGATCAGCGAGCGCCTGCTGTGGCAGGTGAACGAGATCCTGGGCTTCGGCCACGACGACGCCTCGCTGTTCAAGGCGCCGTTGTCCTTCGACATCTCCATCAACGAGATATTCCTGCCGCTGGTGTCCGGCGCCCGGCTCGTGGTGCTGCGCCCCGGCGGCGAACGCGACCCGCACCACCTGCTGAGCGTCATCGCCGAACAGCGCGTCACCTTCACGTATCTGGTGTCGTCCATGCTGGACGTGCTGCTGGAGATCGCCGGCGACTCCGGCCGCCTGGACAGCCTCAGGCACGTGTGGTGCGGCGGCGAGGTGCTCACCCCCGAGCTCTACGAGCGGTTCCGCACCAAGCTCGACATCCCCATGTACCACGGCTACGGCCCGGCCGAGACGACCATCGGCGTCTCCCACGTCATCTACCGGGGAGAGGCGGAACGCCTGTCGACCTCCATCGGCAAGGCCAACCCCAACACCCAGCTCTACGTCCTCGACGAGGAACTGCGCCCGGTCCCCGTCGGAGTCGGCGGCGAACTGTACGTGGGTGGTTTCCTCCTGGGGCGCGGCTACGTCAACGCGCCCGGTCTGACGGCATCCCGGTTCATCGCCAACCCCTTCGCGAACGACGGCTCCCGCCTCTACCGCACCGGCGACCTCGCCCGGTTCGCCCCGGACGGCTCCCTGGACTTCCTCGGCCGCGCCGACAACCAGATCAAGATCCGCGGCATGCGGCTGGAGATCGAGGACGTCGAGGTCGGCCTCGCCGAGCACCCCGGCGTACGGCACACCTGCGTCGTCGCCCGGAAGAACGCGGCGGGCGGCACCTACCTGGTGGGCTACGTCATCCCGGCCGCCGGCAGCGAGGACCTGCGCGCGGACGAGGTCAAGGCGTGGGCCACCGAGCACATGGTCGAGTACATGGTGCCCGCCCACATCGTGGTGCTCACGGAGTTCCCGCTCACCGCCAACGGCAAGCTCGACCGCAACGCCCTGCCGGAGCCCACGATCGGCACCGGCACGCTCCTACGGCCCACCACCGAGAACGAGCGCGCGGTGTGCGCGGCGGTCGCGGCGGTGCTGCGGCTCGAAGAGGTCGGCGTCGACCAGGACTTCTTCCAGCTCGGCGGCGACAGCATCCTGGCGATCTCGCTGCTGACCGCGCTGCGCGACGCGGGCCTCTACGTCACGGCACGGCAGATCTTCACCCACAGCACCGTAGGGGCCCTGGCCGCGGTCGCGAGCCGGGAGGACGTCTCCACGGTCGACCACCGCGATGTCGCGACCGGGCCCGTCGTGGGATCGCCCATCGTGCAGTGGCTCGGCGAGACCACCGACGCCATCGACGGCTTCGTGCAGTCCGTCGTGCTGAACACCCCGCCGGACCTGACCGCCGACGCCCTCGACGAGATCCTCACCGCCGTGGTCCGCAGGCACGACATGCTGCGCGCCAGGCTGGCGCGCGCAGGCCGCTGGAGCTTCGACATCCCGGAACCCGACCGGGCCGTCGCCGGATGGCAGGAGAGCGACCGGCCGCTCGACGCGTGCGTCGCACTCGCCACCGACGCCCTGGACCCCGACAACGGGGTGATGCTGCGCGCCGTCTGGCGCCGCGCGGCCAGGCAGCTGGTCCTGGTCGCCCACCACGTGGTGATCGACGGCGTCTCCTGGCGGATCCTGATGGACGACCTGGCCACGGCCTGGCGGCAGTTCGCCTCGGGCAGCCCCATCGAGCTGCCCCCGGTGGGCACGTCCTTCCGCCGCTGGACGCAGCTGCTGGAGCGCGCCGCGTTCGACGCGGACAGTTCCTACTACTGGCGTCCGCGGCCGGCAGCGGACCAACCGGTGGGCAGGCGCGCGCTGTCCGAGGCCGACACTGTCGCCACGGAGCGACTGCGGACCGTCTCGGCCGGCCCGGAGATCACGTCCGCGCTGCTGGGCGAGATCCCCGCGAAGTTCCACGCGGGCGTCAACGACGTCCTGCTGACCGGGCTCGCCGTCGCCCTCGCCCGGTGGCGCCGCGACCTGGGACAGGACCAGACCTTCGCGCACATCGAACTGGAAGGCCACGGCCGCGAAGGACAGTTCGTGGCGCCCTCCGCCGGTTTCGAGCCCGAACTGTCGCGAACTGTCGGCTGGTTCACCACTCTCTTCCCGGTGACCGTCGACCCCGGCACGGCGGCCGACTTCACCGCCCCCGCCTACCTGACCGCCGCCCTCAAGGCGGTCAAGGAAGACCTCGCCCGGGTGCCGGACAACGGCGTCTCCTACGGTGCCCTGCGGTACCTGACCGACACCGAGTTCGACGCGCCCGCACCGCAGGTGCTCTTCAACTACCTGGGCCGTTTCGCCGCCGGAGAGCCCGGCGACTGGCAACTGGCGCAGACGACCGGTCAGTTGGGCGAGAAGCGCGATCCGCGGATGCGGCTGCCGCGCGCCCTGGAGTTCAACGCGATCGCCGAACCGGCCCCGACCGGCGAGTACGACCTGGTCACCACCATCTCCTGGCCCGACGGCATGTTCACCGACGAGGACATCGCCACCATCGGCGGCTACTTCCGGGAGGCCCTGGCCGGACTGGCCGCACTCGACCCGCGGGGCGGCCACTCGCCCAGCGACTTCCCCCTGGTGCCGCTGACCCAGGCCGACGTCGACGCCCTGGACGGCCCGGCGCTGCGGGACATCCTGCCGCTGACGCCCTTGCAGGAGGGCCTGTACTTCCACTCCGTCTTCGACGACGACTCGGCCGGCGCCTACGTCGAACAGCAACTGCTCACCCTGGACGGTGAGGTGGACGCCGACCGGCTCGCGGCGGCCGCCACCCGGCTGCTCACCCTCTACCCGAACCTGGCCGCGCGCTTCGTGGCCCTCGCCGACGGCCGCGTGGTCTCCGTACTGGAGAGCGGCGTCGAGGCGCCCTTCACCACCCTGGACCGCCCCGGCATCACCGACGCCGAGCTGCGCGACCTGGCCGAGCGGGACCGCCGCGCCGGATTCGACCTGGCGACCGGCCCGTTGATGCGCTACACCCTCATCCGCTCGGGTCCCGGCCGGAACGTCCTCGTGCAGACCGTGCACCACATCATCGCCGACGGCTGGTCGGTGCCGCCGATGCTCCGCTCGCTGCTCGCCGAGTACCACACGCCCGGGACCGTGTACCCGATCGGCGGCTTCGCCGACTACGTACGCTGGCTCGCCGGACGCGACGCCGACGAGAGCGACCGGGTGTGGCGCGAGCAGCTCGCGGACCTGCCCGGTCCGTCGCTGGTCGCCGAGGGGCACACTCCGTCCGACCGGTTCGCCGACACCGCCGTGCGGCCGGACCAGGACATCGACGCGGCCGCCCGGTCGGCCGGTGTGCCGCTGAGCGTGGCCGTGCACAGTGCCTGGGCGGTGACGCTGGGCGGCATCCTGCACGGACAGGACGTGGTGTTCGGCTCCACGGTGTCCGGCCGCGACGCGGACGTGCCCGGCATCGAGGACATGGTGGGCCTGTTCATCAACACGATCCCCGTCCGCGCCCGTTGGACCGCCACGACCACCGCCCGGGACCTGCTCGCCTCGGTCCGGGAACACCAGGGCGCGGTCCTGCCGCACCAGCACGTCTCACTCGCCAGGATCGGCCGCCAGGCCGACGCGGGCTCCCTGTTCGACACCCTGGTGGTCTTCGACGTCGCGACCGATGTGGGCGCACTGCGCCGGCCCGGCGACACCCTGGTCGTCACCGACCTCGTCAACGAGGGCGCACCGCACTACCCGTTGACGCTGGTCGTGGAACGCGCACTCGACGGCCGCCCGCGTTTCAACCTGATCTACGACGGCGAGCTGCTGCGGGAGACCACCGCCCAGGCGATCCTGCGCACGTTCACCTCCACCCTCACCGCCCTGCTCACCCGACCGGACACCCTGGTCGACGACGTGACCTCCGAGGGCGACCGGCGCCCCGCGCGCATCACGCCGACCACCCTCGGCAGCCTGTTCGACACCGCCGCACGGCGCGACCCGGCCGCCACCGCCGTCACGCAGTGCGGTCTCGACGGCGGCACCCGGTCCTTGACCTACGGCGAACTGGCGGCGGCGAAGAACGAGTTGGCCTCGGCTCTGCGTGCGGCCGGTGTCGGCCCGGGCCGACGGGTCGCCGTCGCCGTCCCACGGTCCGTCGAGCAGGTCGTCGCCCTGGTCGCCATTGTCACCGCGGGCGGCGCCTACGTACCGCTGGACCTGGCCTACCCGGACGAACGGCTGGAGTACATCCTCGCCGACGCCGCCCCGCAGGTCGTCCTCGTGGACCGAGAACAGCGCGACCGCTTCACGGAACTCCTGGCCCGTACGGGCGTACAGGCCCGGGTACTCGTCCAGGGAGACGACCTTCCGCAGACCACGACCAAGCCGGGCCCGGGGGCCGGTTGGCACGACCCCGCGTACGTGATCTACACGTCCGGATCGACCGGCCGGCCCAAGGGCGTCGTCGTCCCGCACTCCAGCGTGGTGACGCTCCTCGCCAACACCCAGCCCGACATGGACTTCGGACCGCACGACGTCTGGGTCCAGTTCCACTCCTTCTCCTTCGACTTCGCGGTCTGGGAGCTGTGGGGAGCGCTCGCGCACGGCGGTGAGCTGCTGGTGCCGGAGTACGGGCTGACCCGCTCCCCGGTCGACTTCCACCGGCTGGTCCGCGAGCGCGGGGTGACCGTGCTCAACCAGACGCCCTCCGCCTTCTACCAGTTCATCGAGGCCGACCGGCACGCCGGCGAGCCCCTGCCCGCACTCCGCCGCGTCATCTTCGGAGGCGAGGCACTGGACCTCGGGCGACTGCGCGGCTGGGTCGAGCGGCACGGCACCGGCTCGCCCGAGCTGGTCAACATGTACGGCATCACCGAGACCACCGTCCACGTCACCCACCGCGTGCTGACGGACGAGGACTTCGCCCCCGGCGACGACATCAGCCCGATCGGCGGCCCCATACCCGGCCTGGTCACCCACCTCCTCGACGACCGGCTCCGCCCGGTGCCGCCGGGCCGGGTGGGCGCCATCTACGTCGCCGGCGACCAGGTGTCGCTCGGCTACCTGGGCAGGCCCGGGCTCACCGCGGGCCGCTTCGTGGCGAACCCCTTCGCGGGCGACGGCTCCCGCATGTATCACACGGGCGACCTCGCCCGCCGCACCCTCGACGGCGAGCTGGAGTTCATCGGCCGCGCCGACGACCAGGTCCAGCTCAAGGGCTTCCGCATCGAGCTGGGCGAGGTCGAGACCGCGATCCGCGAACTCGACGGCGTGACCGACGTGGCCGTGACGGTGGCGGACAGCGGGGATCACCTGGTGGCGCACGTGGTGGGCGAGGTGCCGGGGGACTTCGCCGAGCAACTGGCCGTGAGGCTGCCCGTGCACATGGTGCCTGGGCAAGTGCTCACGATCGACGCCCTGCCGCTGACGGTGAACGGCAAGCTGGATCGAAAGGCCTTGGCCGAGCGGGCACTTGGGGGCGCGGGGAACTGCGCGACAAGCCACGACGCACCCGCAGACGAAATCTCAGCTGTAGCCGCACTCACCAAGATCTTCACAGAGACACTGCCCGGCACGGAAGTGACCGCCGACACCGACTTCTTCCACGCCGGAGGCGACAGCATCATCGCCATCACGGTCGTGAACAGGGCCAGGACACTCGGCCTGCCCATGGCCCCCCGGGACGTGTTCCTGCACAAGACCCCCCGCGCGCTCGCCGCACACCTGCCAACGCGCACACCACAAGCCACCGCCCCCACGCACCGCGAGGACGGCCCCCTCCCCCCGACGCCGATCATCCTGCGCCAACGCGAACTGGGCGGCTCACTCACCCGCTTCGCCCAGGCCCGGGCCCTTCAGGCCTCCCAGGGCACCACCTTCACGGACGTCCAGCGCGCCGCGAACGCCGTGGTCGCCGCACACCCGACCCTGCGACTGAGGCTCGGTACCGAACACGGAGTGTGGACCCTCCGCACCGAACCCGCCCGCGACATCACCGTCGTACGCCCGGACACCCCCGACGCCACGACCGCCGCGAACGACGCCGCCGGACGGCTCGACCCCGAGTCGGGCGAGCTCGTCGCCTTCGCGTGGCTGGAGGCGAGCCGCACCCTGGTCGTCACCGCGCACCACCTCGCCGTCGACTCGGTGTCCTGGCTGATCCTGCTGGACGACCTGGCCGCCGCCCTGCGCGGGGAAGCCCTGGCCGCACCGACGACGTCGTACGCCGAGTACGCCGAAGCCCTGGCCCTCCGGTCCGCCCACGCGACCGACCACCTCGGGCACTGGCTCACCACGCTCCAAGCGCCCCCGCTGCTCCCCGCTGTCGAGGGACTGCGGGAGACCACGGTCGTCCTCCCGCCCGAAGCGACCGACCGCGTGACGCGCACCGCCCCCGCCGCACTCGGCGTCGGCCTCACGGAACTGCTGTGCGGAGCCCTGCGCACCGCGCTGACCCACATCCAGCCCTCGCCCACCGACCTCGCGATCGACCTGGAGCGGCACGGCCGGGCCCCGGTGCTGGAACACCACGACTACACCCGTACGGTCGGCTGGTTCACCGCCATCGCGCCCGTACGCCTCACCGCGCACACCGACCCCGTCGCGGCGGCCCGCGAGGTCGCCGAACGCCAGCCGGACGAGCGCGCCCACGTCAGCTACGGACAGCTCAGGTATCTCAACCCGCAGACGGCCCCGCTGCTCAACTCCACCCATCCGCAAGTGCTGTTCAACTACCTCGGCCGGGGCAGCGAGTCCCGGGCGGTGCACCTCACCGGCGGAGACCAGGGCAGCCCGTACGCCGTCGAGGTCAACGCCTGGCTCGACGAGACCACCGGCAGCCTGCACGCGGAGTTCACCCTCGCCGAGGGCATTCCCGACGAGATCACCGAGCACTGGCACCGCGCCCTCCGGCGCATCGCGGACGCCGCGACGACGGCCGAGCGCACCGCACCGGTCACCCCGCTCCAGCGGGGCCTGTTCTTCCAGGCCCAGATGGCGGGCTCGGCCGGGCACTACGTGGCGCAGAGCTGGTTCACGTTCGACCGGCGCCTGGACACGGGTGCGCTGGCCGAGGCGATGGCGTACGTGATCGCCCGGCACCCGGTCGTGGGCGCGGGTTTCACGACCGACTCCGACGGCAATCCGGTCCAGGTCCTCAAGGCAGGCCGACGCGTCGACGTCCGTACCATCGAGCTGTCGACGCACGCCGAGGTCGACGCCCTGCGGTCCCGGGACCGCGATACCGGGTTCGACCCGGGCGAGCCGCCGCTGATCCGGCTGACCGTGGTGCGTCTGCCCGGCGACCGCGACGGCCTGCTGCTCAGCTACCACCTGCTGCTGTGGGACGGCTGGTCCCGCGAGATCGTCCTGCGGGACCTGTTCGACGCCTACGAGGCCGCCGTCGCGGGCGATCCCCTCGACGCGGTTCCGGCCACGCCGGGCTTCGAGGACTACGCCCGGGCGCTCGACGCCAAGGACTCCGCCGTCTCGGAGCGCTTCTGGGCGGAGCACCTGGCCGGTCTCCCCGGCCCCACGCTGCTCGCCGGACCGGCGCCGTCCTTCTCGGACGACCTGCCGCGCGCGCTCGTGCACGTGCTGTCCGCCGAGCAGTGCGACCTGCTGCGGGAGGCGGCCAGGGCGCACGGCGTCACGCTGAACTCCGTGCTGACGGGCGCGTTCGGCCTGCTCCTCGGCGCCCACACGGGCCGCAGTGACGCCGTGTTCGGCGTGACCGTCTCGGGCCGCGAGGGCGAAGGGCTGTCCGACATCGTCGGCGTGCTGCTCAACACCGTGCCGATGTGGACGCGGCCCCGGCCGGACGACACGGTCCGCGACTACCTCTCGGCCGTGCAGACGGCCAGGGTCGAGGCGATGGAGCACGAGCACCTGGGGCTCGGTGAGATCCAGCGGGCCAGCGGGCACGACACCCTGTTCGACAACCTGTTCGTGCTCCAGAACTTCCTGGACCTGGACGCCTTCGCCGAGATGAACGCCCGGCACGGCATCACCTCGGTGCAGGCCGACGACTCCACCCACTATCCGTTCACCTGGGTCGTCACGCCCGGCGACCGGCTCACCGTCAAGCTGGAGTACCGCGACCAGGACACCGAGAACGCCCGTCGTCTCCTCCACGACTACCTGCGCGTGCTGGAGGACCTGGCCCGGGCGACCGGCCCGGTGGGCGCGCTGCGGGGCCTAGGGCCGGAGCCCGCGCGGGGCGAGCGTACGGACGTCGGCACGGACACCGTCGTCGACCGGTTCGACCAGGCGGCGGACCGCGCACCGGATCGGGTCGCGCTCGTCGCCCACGGGTCGACGATGACGTTCGCCGAACTCCGGGACCGCAGCCGCGCGGTGGCCGGCGTGCTGGCCCGGCGGGGCATCGGCCCCGAGACGAACGTGGGGCTCGCGATCCCGCGCTCCCTCGACTCGATCGTGGCGCTCTTCGCCGTGCTGCGGGTCGGCGCCGCGTACGTGCCGCTGGAGCTGGACCACCCGGACGAGCGGATCGCCGCGATCGTCGAGGACGCCCGCCCGGAGGTGATCCTCACCGTGAGCGCCGTGTCGCCCCGGCTGGCCTCGCTGGACGCCGACCTGATCGAGTTGGACCGCCCGCTGCCCGAGGCCGCGCCGTACGTGACGTTCGCACCGGACGACCCCGACCGCCTGCGGCACCCCGCCTACACGATCTACACCTCGGGATCGACCGGCAAACCCAAGGGCGTGGTGACCGAGTACGCCGGACTCACCAACATGCTGATCAACCATCAGCGCCGCATCTTCGAGCCGGTGCTGGCCGAGCACGGCCACCGGATCTTCCGCATCGCACACACCGTGTCGTTCGCGTTCGACATGTCCTGGGAGGAGCTGCTCTGGCTCGCCGACGGGCATGAAGTGCACATCTGCGACGAGGAGTTGCGCCGGGACGCGCCCCGGCTGGTCGAGTACTGCCTGGAGCACGCGATCGACGTGATCAACGTGACCCCGACCTACGCACAGCAGCTGGTGGCCGAGGGCCTGCTCGACGACCCGGACCGCCGGCCGCCGCTGGTGCTGCTCGGCGGCGAGGCCGTCACCCCGACCCTGTGGCAGCGCCTCGCCGAGACCGAGGGAACAGTCGGCTACAACCTCTACGGACCCACCGAGTACACCATCAACACCCTCGGCGTCGGCACCTTCGAGTGCCAGGACCCGGTGGTGGGCGTCGCGATCGACAACACCGACGTGTACGTCCTCGACCCCTGGCTGCGCCCCCTGCCGGACGGCGTCCCCGGTGAGCTGTACGTGTCCGGCATCGGTATCGCGCGCGGCTACCTCGGGCAGCCCGCCCAGACCGCGCACCGCTTCGTCGCCTGCCCCTTCGGGGAACCCGGCGAGCGCATGTACCGCACCGGGGACCTGGTGGTCCGCCGGCCCGACGGCAACCTGATGTACCTGGGCCGCACCGACCAGCAGGTCAAGATCCGCGGGCACCGCGTCGAACTCGGCGAGGTGGAGGCCGCGTTCGCGGCGCACCCGGCGGTGCGGTTCGCCGCCGCGGTCGCCCAGCCCGACCCGCAGGTCGACGGCGCGTACCGGCTGGCCGCCTATCTGGTGCTGGGCGGGGCGGAGTTGGCGGCGGTGGCGGCCGAAGTGGGCGCCGCACTGCCGGACTTCCTGCGCCCCACGCACTACGCCCAGGTCGACAGCATCCCGCTGACGGTGAACGGGAAGGCTGACACCAAGGCGCTGCCGGAGGCCAAGCCGCTGGGCGCGCTGACCACGGTGGGGGAGCGGGGGCCCGAGACCGAGACCGAGACCGTGGTGTGCGAGTACTTCGCCGAGGCACTGGACCTGGACGACGACGAGGTGAGCGCGGTGAGCGACTTCGTGTCCCTCGGAGGACACTCCATGCTGGCGGTGCGGCTGATCGGGCTGCTCCGCCGCGAGTACGGTCCAGTGATCACGATCCGAGACCTGTTCACCCTGCGCACCCCGGAAGCGATTGCCCGCCACCTCGATGACAACTCCTGACACGCAGCGGCCCCGCTCGGGGTCCGACATCCTCCGCACCGCCCTGCGCCGCAACGTCGGCGCCATGGCCGGCGGCACCCTCCTCATGGGCCTGTACCAGGCGGGCGAGACCGCCTTCCCCATCGCGCTCGGCCTGATCGTCGAGCACACGATGCGGGACCGCAGCCTCGGCGCGCTCGGCCTCTCGATCGCCGTCCTGGCCGTGATCATCACGACCGTGTCGCTGTCCTGGCGGTTCGGGATGCGCATCCTGCAGAAGGCCAACACCACGGAGGCGCACCGCTGGCGCGTCAAGGTCGCGGGCTGCGGACTCCAGCCGGTGGCCAGGGACGTCGACCTCAAGTCCGGCGAGGTGCTGACCATCGCCACCGAGGACGCCGACCAGACCGCCGACATCATCGAGGTCGTGCCGCTGCTGATCAGCTCGCTGGTCGCGGTGGTGGTCGCGGCGGTCGCCCTGGGCCTGGCCGACATCAGGCTCGGCCTGCTGGTGATCGTGGGAACCGTCGCGATCCTGTCCTGCCTGAGCGTGCTGTCCAAGAAGATCGGCACCAGCACCCAGGAACAGCAGGCCCGGGTGGCGCGGGCGGGCGCGAAGGTCGCCGACCTGATCACCGGCCTGCGCCCGCTGCACGGCTTCGGCGGCAACCACGCGGCGTTCCGGTCCTACCGCGAGGTCAGCACGGAGGCGAAGGTCCAGGCGATCACCGTCGCCAAGGTGAACGGCGCCTACGCGGGCACCGCCCTGGCCCTCAACGCGGTCCTCGCCGGCGCCGTGACGCTGCTGGCCGGCTGGCTGGCGTTCGACGGCCGGATCAGCATCGGCGAACTGGTCATGGCCGTGGGGCTGGCGCAGTTCATCATGGAACCGCTCAAACTGTTCTCGGAGATGCCGAAGTACGTGATGATGGCGCGCGCCTCGGCCGAGCGCATGGCGCTGGTGCTGACCGCGCCGCCGGTGATGACGCCGGGATCCGAACGCCCGGCGGAGAGCGGGGACGTGGAGCTCGACTGCGTCCGGTACGGCACCCTGCGCAAGCTGAAGTTCCAGGTGTCGGCGGGGGAGTTCGTGGCGATCGCCGCCTACCAGCCGCGCACGGCCGCCGACCTCGCGTCGATCCTGGCCGTGAACGTCCCGCCCGGCGCGTACGAGGGAACGGTGCGGGTCGGCGGGCGGGACCTGGCGGACCTGTCGGTCGAGGCGGTCCGCGAGCACGTGCTGGTGAACCCGTACGACGGGGAGATCTTCGCGGGGACGCTCCGCTCGAACATCGACCCGTCGGGCACCAGCCGCATGGTCCCCGAGGCGGTCGAGGCGTCCATGCTGACCGACGTCGTCGCCCTCCACCGCGACGGCCTCGACTACGCCGTCCGCGACCGCGGCGCGAACCTCTCCGGAGGACAGCGCCAACGGCTCTCCCTGGCCCGCGCCCTGGCCGCCGACAGCGACGTCCTCGTCCTGCACGACCCGACGACGGCCGTCGACGCGGTCACGGAACAGCTCATCGCCCGCAACGTCGCGAAGCTGCGCCGGGGCCGCACCACCATCGTCCTCACCAGCAGCCCGGCCCTCCTGGACGCCGCCGACCGGGTCCTCGTCCTGGACGACGGCGTCGTCACCGCCGAGGACACCCATCGCAACCTCCTGGCCACGAACGAGGACTACTGCCTGGCGGTCGCCCGGTGACCGCTGTGGCGGGCGGCCGTCGCGGCCGACCGGGATCTCCGTGACCGCCCTCCGAACACTTTTCGGCCACACGCGCGGTGTACGGAGCGCTGTTGCTCCCTGACGTTCCGCTGTTCCAGATGGTGGCTGCCTCGGTGGTGCGCGGCGCGGGCGAGCCGGTCGGCGGTGAAAGTACAGGCGACGTAAGGGATATGTGAAGCGCTTGCGTGCAAACGCGTCCGTAACCCACACCGCAGTACTTTAATCCTCACCGACCTTCGGTAAGCAGTGGCGCGATCTCGTTCCCCCGGGTCTCTGTTACCGGCGGTACTTACGTGCGCGCTGAGCTCTCCGCCCGGCGGGCGAGAGGGGTTTCCCCGTGGGACACATGGACCACTTCAGCGCCGGATGGGTCACCCCCGTCCTCTCCTACGTCATGGCCTGCGTCGGCTCGGCGCTCGGTCTGCGGTGCACGGTCAGGGCCCTGGACGCCGACGGCGCCTCGAAACGGAACTGGCTGGTGCTCGCCTCGTTCGCGATCGGCTCCGGCATCTGGACCATGCACTTCGTCGCGATGATGGGCTTCAGCGTCGAGGGCACCCCCATCCGCTACGACGTTCCGCTCACCGTGCTCAGCCTCGTCATGGCCATCGCCGTCGTCGGCGCCGGCGTCTTCACCGCCGGGTACGGACGTTCGCGGATCACGGCGGTGGCGCTCGGCGGGCTCGGCACCGGACTGGGCGTCGCCGCCATGCACTACGCCGGCATGTACGCGCTCAACCTGCACGGCAGCATCGGCTACGACCCGTTCCTCGTCTTCGCCTCCGTCGCGATCGCCGTGGTCGCCGCGAGCGCCGCGCTCACCCTCACCCTCATCGTGCGCGGCCCCGCCCTCGCAGCCGTCGCCGCGCTCGTCATGGGACTCGCGGTCAGCAGCATGCACTACACCGCCATGTACGCCGTCGACGTCAGCCTCACGCCCAGCAGCGCGGAGCTGCCCGGGGCCACGGCCACCGAGTTCCTCTTCCCGCTCGCCGTCGTGCTCGGCTCGTTCCTCTTCCTCGCCTCCGCGTATGTCGCGCTCTCCCCGACCGGCAAGCGCGCCGAGTCCGTCGCCGCCGAACTGCTGCGCGAGGTCGAGCTCTCCACCGCGACCGCCACCACCCCCGCCCCCACTGCGACCACGACCTGAGCCGTACGTCCGCAGAGCCGCACAGCACCCACCGTCGAAGAGGTAGCCCATGCCTGTCACCCGAGCAATGGAACGGCTGCGCCCCCGATCGGTCCGGGCCAAGATCGTCGCCCTGCTCATGCTGCCCATCGTGTCCCTCATGGCCCTGTGGGGCTTCGCCGCGGTGACGACGGCCTCCAGCATCGGCGACACCCAGCGGGTCAAGGACGTCAACGCCGAACTGCTCGCCCCCCTCGACGAGTTCGTCACCGCGTTGCAGGCCGAGCGGACCGCCGTCACCCGCAACGCGGCCGCGCCGGACCCGTCCGGTTCCGACACGGTCGAGGAGGCACGGAAGGCCACCGACGAGGCCGCCGCCGCGGTCCGGCGCGGCGCCGACGCCGCCGCGGCGGACGCCGAGCTCCTCGACGCGGGCCTGCCCGCCCGCATCGACCGTCTGGAAGCCGACGCGCGCGGACTCACGGAGCTGCGCGCGAAGACCGACGCGAAGGGCACCGCTCAGACGGCCTTCACGGGGTACTCGGCCATCATCGAGGACGCCTTCGCCGTCACCGGCGCGCTCACGGGGGAGAACGGCACTCACGCCGCGTCCGAGGCTCGGGTCGTCCTGGAACTCGCCCGCGCCCGCGAGGCGGTGGCCCAGGAACAGTCCCTCCTCGCCGCGGGGAGCGGGGCGGGAAAGCTCACCACGGAGCAGTACACACTGTTCGTCGGGGCCGTCGCCACCCAGCGGGCGCTGCTGAAGCCCGCCGTCGCCGACCTGAAGCCGGCGCACCGGGCCGTGTACAACGCGGTGCTGGCCGACCACAGTTACGACGGGCTCGCGGCGGGTGAGGACCGGGTACGCGGCGCCGGACCCGGCGCCCCGGCCGTCTCCGCGGGCTTCCTGAAGGACTGGGACACGGACGCCGACGCCGTGCTGAAGGACCTCGCCGAGGCCGAGTCGAACGCCGGCACGGGCGCCACGGCCAAGGCGAACCCGTTCGGCTGGGACACGCTGGGCGCCTCGGGCATCGCCGTCATCCTCGGTCTTATGGGTGTGCTGCTGTCGCTGCTGGTGTCCGTGGGCGTCGGCCGCGGCCTCATCGTCGAACTGCTCGACCTGCGCAACTCCGCCCTGGAGGTCGCCGGGCGCCGGTTGCCGCAGGCCATGCGCAGACTGCACGCCGGGCACGGCGTGGACATCGACGCCGAGGCCCCGATGCGCCGCCTCGTCGGCGACGAACTCGCCCAGGTGGGCACCGCACTCACCGCCGTGCAGCGGGCGGCGCTCAAGGCCGCCTCCGAGCGCGCCGAGCTGCGCAGCGGCATCTCCGGGGCGTACGTCAGCATCGCCCGCCGCGGCCAGGTGCTGCTGCACCGCCAGCTCGACCTGCTCCACCAACTGGAGCAGCGCCCGCGCGACCCGGCCGAGGTGCAGGAGCTGTACCAGGTCGACTACCTCGCCACCCGGATGCGCCGCCACTCCGAGAGCCTGCTCATCCTGTCCGGCATCGCACCCGGACGCGGGTGGCGCGACCCCATCCCGCTGGCGGACGTCCTGCGGGCCGCCGTCGCGGAGATCGAGCAGCCGGGCCGGATCCAGCTCTGGCCCGTACCGCGCGTCTCCGTCAACGGCGGCTCCGTCGCCGACGTCATCCACCTGCTCGCCGAACTCGTCGAGAACGCGGCCTCGTTCTCACCGCCCAGTACCCAGGTCCGGCTGCGGGCCGCGCGGCTGCGCGACGGCCTCCTCATCGAGATCGAGGACAGCGGCTTCGGCATGGACGAGGAGGCGATGGCCGAGGCCAACCGCAAGATCCAGTCCGAGAACATCGACCTGCTCGACGCCAAGCAGATCGGCCTCTTCGTGGTCAACCGCATCGCCGCCCGGCAGGGCCTGAGAGTCGAACTGCGCCCCTCGGACAGCGGCGGCGCCACCGCGGCCGTCCTCATCCCCGAGAACCTGATACGGGACGACCCGCCGGGGCACGACGCGGCGTTCCCCGACGGCCAGGACGGCGGCCGGGAACTGGCCCCCGCGTCAGCGCTGATCCCGCCCCAGCGGGGGTGACGAGGACCGTGGGGCAGCGGGCCGTACCGCCGGACCCGGCGCAACCTGCTCGCCGGTCGGCACGCCTCAAGCGAGTGCCCAGGCGACATCCCTGAGCAGGGCGTGACGCCAGCCCGCCCGGTCGTGGCCCGACGGCGACCGGGAGACCCGTACGGTGGCGCCGGCCCGTTCTGCCAGGGTCTCGGTCAGTTCGCAGTGGGGCAGCATCCGCGTCTCGTGTTCTCCCACGTCGAACGCGACCCGCAGGCCGGACAGGTCCGGGCGCTCCCGCAGGCGCGCGGCGATGGTGCCCCCGACCGGCCCGCCCAAGGGGTCGGCCAGGCCCAGGGCGTCGGGTGTCCACCAGAACGACCCCGACTGACAGGCGACGCGGGTCACCAGGTCCGGGAATTCCAGCGCCGCGTACAGCGCGCTCAGCCCGCCGAGGCTCTGCCCGGCGACGACCAGCCGGTTGATCTCGGCGGTCACCCCCGACTCCGCCACCAGCGGCAGCAGTTCGTCCCGGACCGCCTCCCACAGCTCGGGCCGGCACGCGAACTCCGCCCCCCTGTCCTTGGCCGGCAGGAAGACGAGCGTGACCGGCGGCATCTCCCCACTGGCGACCGCCGAGTCGAACGCGGTCATGGCCGGGTGCAGATACAGCCAGTCGTCCCCGTCGAGCAGCAGGACCACCGGCCCGCCACCGCCCGCAGGATGCACCCGCACGGTCCGCCGCCCGCCCAGCCGTTCGCCGGCCCAGCGGATCCGGGTACGGGGGAGGGGCAGCACACCGTCCGCGCCGACGGCGGGCCAGTGCGGCTGGGCCGGCGCGTCCGGTGTCGCGGCGATGGACCGGTCACCGCCGGCCCCGACCGGGTTGAACGGATCGGCGTACGCCTCCTCGCCCACGCGGAACTGATACGTCACCCGCAGCCGCGCGGGCATGCGCACCTCGGCGTACCAGCAGTCCGTGTCACCGAACCGGGCCAGCGGCACCGGCTCGGACCAGCTCTCGAAGTCGATGGTCGCCGCACCGGCCCCACGCCACAGGAAGAGGGTGGTCCAGCCGTCGCCGCCGGGTATCGACGCGGGTGACCGCGCGGCCGCCCAGAACGCGTCGGTCCCGGGTGCGCCGGGCAGTCCGAACGCGGCGAACGTGTCGTCCCCCACCAACCTCATGGATGTCTCCTTGTGGAGCGAAAAGGGAGAAGGCTAAGCTCACTTGCGATTAGGCGAGCCTAACCTAATGTTCCAGGAGGTACGGCACATGAGCACCAACCCCTTCGACGATGCCGACGGCCGTTTCCTCGTCCTCGTGAACGACGAGGGCCAGCACTCGCTCTGGCCGTCCTTCGCGGACGTGCCCGGGGGGTGGACCATCGCCTTCGAGGAGAACACCCGGGACGCCTGTCTGGAGTACGTCGAGGCCAACTGGACGGACCTGCGCCCCCGTTCCCTCGCCGAGTCCGTGGACGCCTGACGCCCGATGCTCTGCACCAGACTGACGAACGCCCGCTTCGTCACCATGGACCCGGCCCACCCCGTCGCCCATGACCTGGGCATCTGGCGGGGCCGGATCGTCGGCCTGGACGAGGCCGTGTCCTCGCTGCCCGCGCGGGAGGTGATCGACCTTCAGGGCGCCACCGTGCTGCCCGGGTTCATCGACGCCCATGTGCATCTGGCCTGGACCGGCTTCAAGCAGAACACGCCGAGCATCGCGGGCCGCACGCGGATCGACGACGTGCTCGCCGTCGTGGCGGAGGCCGTCCGCCGTACGGCCTCGCCCGACGCCTGGGTCAGCATCGCCGGCTACGACCAGCGGGCCCTGGGCCGCCATCTGACCGCCGCCGAACTCGACCGGGTGAGCCACGGGCGCAAGGTGTTCGTGCTGCACGACTCCGGACACGGCTGCGTCGTCAACACCGCGGTCCTGGACCGGCTCCCCGCCGGTGTCCCCCACGAGAACGGCTTCCTCGCCGAGGGCGCGATGGGTGCCGCCCGCGCCCTGCGTCTGCCGTACTCCCAGGAGGAACTCGCCGAGGCCATCGGACGCGCCGCCCGGACCTGCGTCGCCGAAGGCGTCACCGCCTGCGCCGAGGCAGGCATCGGCGGCGCCCTCTTCGGGCACAGCCCCGTCGAACTCGGCGCCTACCAACTCGCCCGCGAAAAGGGCCTGTTGCCGCTAAGGGTGCAGCTCATGGTCGCCGCGGACCGGCTGCGGCCCGTCGCCGCGCACGAGGCCGACGGCATCCCGAGGGCCCTCGACCTCGGCCTGCGCACGGGCTTCGGCGACGACTGGCTCTCCGTCGGCGCCCTGAAGATCTACACCGACGGCGGCATGATGGCCCGCACCGCCGCGCTGAGCAGCTCGTACGAAGGGCTGGACCACGCGGGCCAGTTGCAGGACGACCCGGAGACGCTCACCGAGACGATCGTGGCCGGCCACCTCGCCGGCTGGCAGCTCGCCGTGCACGCCATCGGCGACCGCGCCGCCGACGTCGCCCTCGACGCCCTGGAGCGGGCCCAGCGCCTCCGGCCACGCCACGGAGTCCGCCACCGCGTCGAACACGCGGGCCTCATCCGCCCCGACCAGCTGTCGCGCATGGCGCGGCTCGGCGTGAGCGCGGTCGTCCAGCCCAACTTCCTGCGCTACTTCGGCGACGACTACGCGGCGATCATGGGCGAGGAGCGGGCACCGTGGTTGTACCGGGGCAAGGCGTTCCTGGACCACGGCATCACCCTCGTCGGCAGCTCCGACCGGCCCGTCACCGACGGATCCCCGCTGCGCGCCGTCCAGTTCATGGTCGAGCGCGCCTCCGCGTCCGGCCAGGTGATCGGTCCGGAGGAGGGCGTCACCGTCGAGGAGGCGCTGCGCGCCTACACCGTGGCCGGGGCCTACGCCTGCCACTGGGAGGACAGCGCCGGCAGCCTCTCCCCGGGCAAGCGCGCCGACCTGGTCGTGCTCGGCGACGACCCGCGGAACGTCGACACCTCCCGCATCGGCGACATCGAGGTGGTGGCGACGTACGTCGACGGCCGTGACCGACGCGACGGTGGACTCGAAAGCGGGGAAGGCAAGCCTTGAACACGGCTACGCCGCGCACCGCACCGCGGTTGCCGCATACTCCTGTCGCAGCGATCTCCGTCGTACGCCCCGCCCGCCCGGAGGACGCCACCGCACTCGCCGCTCTGTCCCAACCCTTCGTGTCCTCAGGGGCGTTACGCCGGCGACCCGTCTCCCTCTATGCTGCCCACGCGGCCGACTTCCTCGTGGCCGAGGGACCCGACGGCGCCTTGGAGGGCTCCCTGGCCCTGCGCGTCCACGCGGCCGACGCGGAGGGGAGTCGCGGTCCCGCGGGCGTTCTCTACAACTTCTGTGTGGCCCGGCACCGGCAGGGCAGCGGACTGGGAGGCCGGCTGCTGCACGTCATGCTGGCCAGGGCGCGTGCCCTGCCGGTGGACTCCTTGTTCACCGCGACGGTCGGCGGCGGCAGTCTCTTCCTGCGGCACGGGTTCGCCCCGGCCGGCGTGCGCCTCGCGCCTGCGGCCTGGGTGACGTCCCTGGACCCGCGCCGCAACGCGCGCGTCCTCGCGCGAACCCTGTGACGGCGTCGGATCCTCAGGCGCAACTCGCTTCGGCGCACGGGATGTCGGAGCCGTGCTCCGGCACGACCTCGGTGCCGGAGCCGCTCTTGCCCAGTACGCCCCTCAGCAGTGCGTGCGGTACACGGCCGTCGCACACGTGCGCCCTGTCCACGCCGCCGCGCACGGCCCGCAGACAGCCCTCCATCTTCGGCAGCATCCCGGCCGCCAGCCCCGGCAGCAGCGCGGCCAGTTCCGCGGCTGTCAGCCGCTCGATCACCTCGGTGCTGTGCGGCCAGTCGGCGTACAGTCCCGCCACGTCGGTGAGCACCACCAGGCGGGCGGCGCCGAGCGCCACGGCCAGCGCCGACGCCGCCAGATCGGCGTTCACGTTGTAGACCTCCGCGTCCTCACCGCGGGCCACGGGGGAGACCACGGGGATGTGCCCCTGCTCCAGGAGCGTGCGCACCGCGCGCGGGTTCACGTCGACGACGTCGCCGACCAGGCCGATGTCCACCGCCCGGCCGTCCACCCAGGCCGGCCGCCGTACGGCCGTCATGGTGTGCGCGTCCTCGCCCGTCATGCCCACGGCCAGGGGGCCATGGGCGTTGATGTGGCCGACCAGCTCCCGCTGGACCCGGCCGGTCAGCACCATGCGCACCACGTCCATGGTCTCCGGGGTGGTGACCCTGAGGCCCGCCTCGAAACGGCTCTCCAGGCCGAGGCGGTCGAGCATCGCGCTGATCTGCGGTCCCCCGCCGTGCACGACGACCGGGCGCAGGCCCGCGCGCCACAACTCCACGACGTCGTGGGCGAACGCCCGCTGGAGGCCCGGGTCCACCATGGCGTGGCCGCCGTACTTGACGACGACCGTGCTGCCCCTGAGCTCCTGTGGCGGTCGGAGGTCCTCGGGGAAGCAGGTCGCGACCTGGTCGGTTCGGGTCACGCTCACGGAGCCACTCCATTCATGGCAGGCCCGGGACTTCGGGCGGACGGGGGAGAGCGTCGTCACGCGTTCAGCCGCTCCTTGTGGAGGAGCAGACCGCGCAGCAGGGAGTCGGTCGTACAGACCACACCGCTGCGCGCGGACCAGCGAAGGGCCAGGGAGTGTTCCTCGGCGGAGATGTCGGCCACCGCGTCGGCGACGACGAACGGCTGGATGTCGTTCATGAAGGCGTCCGCCGCCGTCAGCAGGACACCGAGATGTGCGTGCACCCCGCAGATGATCAGCTGGTCCCGGCCCTTGGAGCGCAGCAGTCTGCCGAGATGGCTGCGCAGGAAGGCGTTGTGCCGCACATTGGCCAGCAGATGCTCGCCGGGCCGGGGCCTGAGGGGCGCGATGATCCCGGCGGCATCCGGCTCGTCCCCGATGCCCGGACCCCACATGTCGGCGACCAGACCCCGCGTGCCCGGCGGCTGTCCGGCCGGTTCCGCGCTGAAGACGACCGGCAGGCCCAGGGCGTCGGCGAGTTCGCGCAGCGCCACGATGTTGTCGACGAGCTCGACCACGGGGGAACGCCCCGCCGGGAACGCCCCGACGAAGTGGTTCTGCATGTCGTGGACCAATAACGCGGCACGGGCCGGATCGATCCTCCAGGAGACGTGCGCGCGGGGGAGGCAGGAACGATCCGGCATCGGGTACGAGTCGATGGTCGGCAAGCCCACGGCGGTTCCCTCCCCTGATGACGCACCGCACACACTGCACTCGCGAGTGCCGCTTAGCTTAGCCTAACCTAATTAGAACTGGGGGGAGTTGACACTCACCGGTCAGCGCCGACGCGACCGACCGAACCCGAGGGGAAGGTGCCCGGCCGGTCCTCGTCGCGCTCACGGAGATCAGGCCACCGTGTATCCGTCGAACGTGGCGATGCCCCGAGCGCCGTTCCAGCCGTTGGCCGCGGTCATGAAGACCCCGACGTCCTGCGCGGCGGCCGCGCCCCCCGGCGTGGCCGTGCCGACCGTCGTCCAGGTGACGCCGTCCCTGCTGGCCTCCCCGGTGTACGAGGCGCCGGACCTGTCAGCCGCAGCCGCACCGGAGCGGTGAAGGAGCCCGTCTGCGTGCGGTGTCAGGCGCGGATGACCTCCACGCCGGCCGCCGTGAACGCCTCGGTCAGCTCGTCCGAGGCGGCCTTGTCGGTGATCAGGATGTCGATGTCCTCCACCGGGCAGATGCGGGCGAAGGCCCGCCGGTCCAGCTTGGAGGAGTCGGCGACCGCGACGACTTGCTGCGCGCGGCGGGCCAGCGCCCGGTTGATGCTGGCCTCGCCCTCGTGGTGGGCGGTCGCCCCATGGGCCACGTCGATGGCGTCCACCCCGATGAAGACCTGGTCCAGTGCGATCTCCGCGAGCAGTTCGGTGGCCAGCGGCCCGATCAGCTCGTACGACGCCGGCCTGGCCACCCCGCCCGTCACCACGAGCTTCACATGGCGCCGTACGACCAGCTCGTTGGCGATGTTCAGGGCGTTGGTCACCACGGTGACCGCCGTCTCCGCGCCGCCGGAGCTCAGGTCGGCCCGTGTGGCCAGTGCCCGCGCCACCTCGGTGGTCGTGGTGCCGCCGTTGAGCCCCACCACGGCGCCGGCCTTGACCAGCCCGGCGGCCGCGTCCGCGATCCGCTCCTTCTCCGGAGCCTTGCGCGCGGCCTTGTAACGCAGGGGCAGGTCGTAGGCGATCGCGTTGATCACCGCGCCACCGTGCGTGCGGGTGACCATCTGCTGGCGGGCCAGCTCGTCGAGGTCGCGCCTGATCGTCGCAGCGGAGACACCCAACTCCTCGGCAGCCGGTTCGACTTCGATCCGTCCGTCGCGCGCCAGCATCTCCAGCAGCGCACTCCACCGGGCCTGCGGTGCCGCCATGTCTCACAACTCCCTGTCGGTGATGTGCGCAGCCATGTGCGCATTTCCATGAAAGCACAGCGCTTGATTGGGTTTTTATGGTCCTCAAACGAGCAAAACCCTGCACGCCCCGCACACCCCCCGCTGCCTGCTGCTGCCCTTGCGGCTGCGGCTGCGGCAGTCGCGTCCCTCCCACACCGCCACAGGAGGCCGTCCGTGTCGCTGACTCCCACCGCCGACGTGGTGAGCGCCGCGTGCCGCGACGGACGTGCCGTCGGCGCGTTCAACGTGATCACCCTGGAGCACGCCGAGGCCGTGGTCACCGGGGCGGAAGCCGCGGGCCGCCCGGTCATCTGCCAGATCAGCGAGAACGCCGTGCGGTTCCACGGCGGCCGGCTCGCCCCGATGGCCCGTGCCGCCGCCGCACTCGCCGAGGCGGCCAACGTCCCCGTGGCCCTGCACCTCGACCACGTCACCGACGAAGCGCTGCTGCGCCGCGCGGAGGACTGCGGCTTCGGATCCGTCATGCTCGACGCGTCCGCGCTGCCGCACGCCGAGAACGTCGGCGCCACGCGCGCGGCGGCGCGCTGGGCGCATGCCCAGGGCCTGTGGGTGGAGGCGGAACTCGGCGAGATCGCGGCGCGCCGCGCGATGGCCGACACCGTCGCGTCGGCGCTGCGGAACCTCTTGGCTTGCTCAAGGGGAGATTGAAGTCGCCAGGGCGGGGGGCATGGTCCGGGCAACCGGTGCGCCTGTCCCGGTGAAGGGGGAAAGTGACCGTGACTGCTTTGATCGTGGTGGCCGTTGTCATGCTGGCGATGACTGTTCTGTGTACCTGGCTCGTACGTCGGGCCTGGCGGCGTGCCTGGGCCGATCTGGGTTGGCAGGCGTCCGGCTACGGCCGGGGAAGTGGGCAGCGGTACGGGGCGGGGCCGGCGATCAGCGGTACGAGCGCGGCATCAGCGACAACAGTCGCCGGCACGGCGGCGTCCAGCAGTTCCTCCTGGTACGCCGCGGGCGACGCCTGCGACCCCTCGCCGTCCGGTTCCTGCGGCGCTTCCTCCTCCTGCTCCGGCAGCAGTTCGTCGTCCTGTGGGAGCAGTTCGTCGTCCTGCGGCAGTTCCTGTTGACGGCTGGGGTGTGCAGAGGCCGGCGTCGCGGGCGGCTGCCGGCAGGGCGTCAGCAGGCGGTGCGTCCGATAGCTCTCGGGTCGTCGATGCGGCTTCGCACGGTATCGGCCGACGGCGGGACCGCCCGGCGAAGTCTCGGTGTGAGTACGGAAACACCGGGCGACAGCTGACCGGACACGCGAATCGATGTAGCCTCCGTGGACGACCGCCCTTGACCTGCACAAAGCAGGCAGGGAGCAGACATGTCGGGAGTTTCTTCATGCTTCGCACCATGTTCAAGTCCAAGATCCACCGCGCCACCGTCACCCAGGCCGACCTGCACTACGTGGGATCCGTGACCATCGACGCCGACCTGCTCGACGCCGCCGACCTGCTGCCCGGCGAGCTCGTGCACATCGTGGACATCACCAACGGCGCCCGGCTGGAGACGTACGTCATCGAGGGCGAGCGCGGGTCCGGCGTCGTCGGGATCAACGGGGCCGCCGCCCACCTCGTCCACCCCGGCGATCTGGTGATCATCATCAGCTACGCCCAGGTGACGGACGCCGAGGCCCGGGCACTCACCCCCCGGGTCGTGCACGTGGACCGCGACAACCGGATCGTGGACCTCGGCGCCGACCCGTCCGAGCCGGTACCGGGCTCGGACCAGCAGCGCAGCCCGCAGGCCGTCCGGGCCTGACCGACGTACAGGGACAGGAGCGTGTCCATGAGGGACCTGGTGATCCGCGACGACCGCGAGGCGGGGCGCCTGGAGGCGGTGTCCGGCGGGGAAGTGGTCGGCCGCATCGAGTACTTCGTCCTCGACAGCCCCGAACGCGCGCTCGTGCCCGTGCACACGATCGTCGAACCGGCCCACGAGGGCCAGGGCATCGCGGGTGCGCTGGCGCGAGAGCTCTACGGCATCGCCGCCCGCGAGCAGAGCGCCGTCGCCCCGCTCTGCCCCTACGTCGCCAAGTGGTCCGAACGCCACCCCGACGAGGCCCCACCGGCAGACCAGGCCCTCCTGGCGGCGGCGAAGGAGTGGCTGGCTGAACACCCCGGCCGTTTCTGACTCCCGGCTCCGGACTCCCGAGCCGGGACGCGCGGTGTCCGGACCCGCCCCCGCCCCCCGCTACCTCCACCTGGCCCCTCCCCGTCCTGCGCGGGGGTGACTGGGGAAGGAGCCGACGGGTAGGCGGGGGAGTAGTCCAGAGCCGGAGTCGAGCGACTGGCTGGAGGACCTCATGACGAATCCATATCCCGACCCCGTACCGCCGGGGCCGACGCCGGGCCCCGAGCCCCAGCCCCCGGAGCCGCACCCCGATCCGGTGCCGAACCCGCAGCCGCCGCCGGGCCCGGAGCCGACCCCACCGCCCCCGTCCCCGGTCCCGCCCCCGGGCCCGACACCGCCGGGTCCGACGCCCCCGGGTCCGACTCCACCGGGCCCGACCCCGCCGGCACCCCCGGGCCCCGACCCGGTGCCGGGACCCGACCCGTCGCCGATCCCGCCGGGGCCGGAACCCGTACCGAACCCCGAACCGGGCCCGCCGCTCTCCTGAGCCCGGAGCGCGGCAGGAGAACCCGCACGAGCACGGGGCCGGTGGACAGCTGTCACAGCCGTCCACCGGCCCCGTACCGTTCGCATCAGCGTGGAGCGCCTACGCGGAGACCTCCGACCGGTCCCCACCCCACAGCGTGTGGAACGACCCGTCCCGGTCCACCCTCCGGTAGGTGTGCGCACCGAAGTAGTCCCGCTGCCCCTGCGTCAGCGCCGCCGGCAGCCGCTCCGCGCGCAGGGCGTCGTAGTAGGCGAGCGCCGCGGCGAAACCGGGCGTCGGCACGCCCTGGCGGGTGGCCGCGACCAGCACCTCGCGCCAGTCGTCCTGGGCGTCCGCGATCTCCTGCGCGAACGTCGCGTCCGACAGCAGGCTCGGCAGATCCGGCCGGGTGTCGTAGGCGGAGCGGATCCGGTCCAGGAAGGCCGCGCGGATGATGCAGCCACCACGCCACAGCGCGGACACCGCGCCGAGATCGATGTCCCAGCCGTACTCGTCGCGCGCCGCGTCGATCTCGTGGAAGCCCTGCGTGTACGACACGATCTTCGACGCGTACAGCGCCTGCTCCACCCGGTCGGCGAAGGCCTGGGCCTCCGCCTCGCCGAGCGGCTTCGCCTTCGGGCCGGCCAGCCCGCGCGAGGCCTCCCGCAGCGCCGCATGGCCCGACAGCGAACGGGCGAAGACCGCCTCGGCGATGCCGGACACCGGCACGCCCAGGTCGAGCGCGATCTGCACGGTCCAGCGGCCGGTGCCCTTCTGCTCCGCCTGGTCCACCACCACGTCCACGAACGGCTCGCCCGTCCGCGCGTCCACGTGCGAGAGCACCTCGGCCGTGATCTCGATCAGGTACGAGTCGAGGCGGCCCTGGTTCCAGGTGCGGAAGATCTCCGCGATCTGGGCGGGGGAGTACCCGGCGACGTCGCGCAGCAGCTGGTACGCCTCGCCGATGAGCTGCATGTCCGCGTACTCGATGCCGTTGTGCACCATCTTCACGAAGTGCCCGGCACCGTCCGGACCGACGTGCGAGACGCACGGCGAACCGTCGGCCGCCTTGGCCGAGATCTTCTCCAGCATCGGGCCCAGCGAGTCGTAGGACTCCTTCGGGCCGCCCGGCATGATGCTCGGCCCGTTGAGCGCACCCTCCTCACCGCCGGAGACGCCCATGCCCACGAAGTGGATGCCCTGCTCGCGCAGGTCGCGCTCCCGGCGCCGGGTGTCCGCGAAGTGCGCGTTGCCGCCGTCGATGATCATGTCGCCGGGCTCCAGAAGCGGGGCGAACTCCTGGATCACCGCGTCCGTCGGCTCACCGGCCTTCACCATCACGACCAGCCGCCGCGGCCGCTCCAGCGCGGCCACGAACTCCTTGGCGGTCTCGCACGCGACGAACTCCCCCTCCCCGCCGAACTCCTCGACCAGGGCGCGCGTGCGCGAGGGCGTCCGGTTGTGCACCGCCACCGTGTAGCCGTTGCGGGCGAAGTTGCGGGCGAGGTTGCGGCCCATGACCGCGAGACCCGTGACGCCGATCTGCGCTGTACTGCTCATTCGGTTGGCTCCTAAAGACCTCGGTATCGGTGCTGCGGACGGTGTCCACCGGCGTGTCCACCGCGTCCACCAGCATGCCCCCGTCGCCCATCCTGACGTGCCGCTCCTACGTCCGCACGCGCGGGTCGTACGACGTCGCGCACGCAGATACGCACAAGAGCCCCCGTCGCACTCACCCGAGGTACGCGTCCCCGCGCGCGCCGCACCCGCGCACCGGGTGACGTACACGGTGCACCGCCGAGGCGCACGACGCGCAACAGGGGCCTCATCCCGGCCATTTGGGCAACCGGGCGGCCGATAGCCGCCTTGTCCTGGCCGGTTCGCAGCGCTTACTTTTGCCCCTCCTGACGCATGTCTAGGGGGGCTCTCGATGGCCGTACGCGGCCGGCATCGCCGGTATCAGCCGAACAGGATCAACCGCGCCTCACTCACCGTCACGGCGGGCGGCGCGGGCATGGCGCTCCCGTTCATGGGCGCCGGCACCGCCCAGGCGGCGGACGTGGACACCTGGAACAAGGTCGCCGCCTGCGAGTCGAGCAACGACTGGAACATCAACACCGGCAACGGGTTCTACGGCGGGCTCCAGTTCACCCAGTCCACCTGGGAGGCGTACGGCGGCCGGGCCTACGCGGCGCGCGCGGACCTGGCCGGCAAGGACCAGCAGATCGCCGTCGCCGAGAAGGTGCTCGACGGGCAGGGCCCGGGCGCCTGGCCGGTGTGCTCCGTACGGGCCGGGCTGACCCGGGACGGAGCCGAGCCCGACATCCGGCCGGCCGCCGAGAGCACGAGGAAGAGCGAGAAGGCGGACCGGAAGCAGAGGCCGAAGACCTCCATCGAGGACGTACGGCCGCAGTCCACGCCGCAGTCGCGGGCGGGCAGCGCCGAGATGTACACGGTGGTGCGGGGCGACACGCTCTCCGGGATCGCGGAGGAGCGGGAGGTGCGGGGCGGCTGGCGCGGTCTGTACGCGGCCAACCGCACGGCCATAGGGGGCGATCCCGATCTCATCGTGCCGGGCCAGCGGCTCGCGCTGAGCGGCGAGGGCGCCACGAAGACGCGTCCCGCGCCCGAGCGTGCCGCCACCCCGTCGGCCGAGCCGTCGACGAAGACGCCGGCGAAGAAGCCGGCGAAGAAGCCGTCATCGAAAGTCCCGGACCGTGCCAAGGACCGTTCCAAGGACGAGAGCAAGGAGCGCGCCGCACGGTCCACGGCCACCCGGCAGGGCCTGGTCGCCCCCGTCAGCGCCTCCATGGGGACGCCCTACCGCAAGGCGGGCTCGTCCTGGTCGAAGGGCTACCACACCGGCGTCGACTTCCCCGTGCCCACGGGCACGTCCGTCAAGGCCGTCGCCTCGGGCAGCGTCGTCAGCGCGGGGTGGGGCGGCTCGTACGGCTACCAGGTCGTCATCCGGCACGGCGACGGCCGCTACAGCCAGTACGCCCACCTGTCGGCGATCTCCGTGCGGGACGGGCAGACGGTGAGCGCGGGCCAGCGCATCGGCCGCTCCGGCTCCACCGGGAACAGCTCGGGCCCGCATCTGCACTTCGAGGTGCGGACGGGGCCCGGTTTCGGCTCGGACGTCGACCCCATCGCCTACCTGAGGGCCGGCGGCGTCAGGATCTGATACGGGTGCGGTGCCGGTCCACCGTGGGCATCGGCACGTACGGGATGCCGTAGCAGGCAGCGTAGGAGAGCGGGCGTTCCCCGCTCTCGTACGCGACGTCCGGTCCGGCCTCGGGTTCACCGGTACCGGTACCGGTACCGGCAACCGCAGGCACCGGCACGTCCCCTGACGCCCCTCGGCCGACCTCGGCACCCATCGCCCTGGGCAGCGCCCCGACGGCGACGGGCGGCGCACCCATGGTCCTGGGCAGCGACGCGCCCACGGGCTCGGGCACCGACACGGCCACGGGCTCGGGAAGCAGCGCGTCCACCGTCCCGGGCACCGATGCGCCCACCGGCTCGGGAAGCAGCGCGTCCACCGTCTCAGGGAGCAGCGAGTCCACCGTCCCGGCGACCTCCAGCCCGGCGGCTCCCGCAGGCTCCGGCCGGGCGTGGGTGAGCCGTTCCGTCGTCAGCAGGATCAGGCCGCCCGCCGCCACCACGCCGCAGCTGAGGGCGAGCGCCGTGCCCGTCGTGCCGTAGCGGAAGGTTTCGCCGAACATCGTGATGCCGACCGCGGCCGCCACCACCGGGTTCACGACCGTCAGCGTGGCCAGCGGGGCCGCGAGGCCGGCACCCCGGTACGCGGCCTGCGACAGCAGCATGCCCGCCGTGGCCAGGACGCCGATCACGGCGAGGGACGGCACGTCCGCCGCCGACACACCGCCGGTCCAGTCGACCGCGACGGTCTTGGTGAACACCGAGGACATACCGAACGCGATACCCGAGGCCGTCGCCAGCAGCATGCTGCGGACCGCCGCGTGCCGGTGCGCGGCCCGGCCTGCGATCATCAGCGCCACCACCACACCGGCCGTGACCAGGGCCACGCCCACCCGCTGCGCCGTGTCCAGCGACCGCGCGTCGGACGCGGCGACCAGGGACAGCAGACCCGCGAGCCCCACCGTCGCCATGATCGCGCCGCGCCACGCCGTGGCACCGGCCTTGCGGCCGACGAACAGCGCCGCCATCGGCAGGGCCACCACGATGGTCAGCGCGCCGAGCGGCTGCACCAGACTGAGGGGGCCGTACGCCAGCGCCACCACGTGGAGCAGACCGCCGAGGCCGTTCAGCGCGACCGCCGCCCACCAGCCCGGCCGCCGCAGCGGCGCGTACTGCTCGTCCGGCGACGACTCCGCCACCCGCTCCTGCATGATCGCCCCGCCCGCGTAGGCGAACGCGGACACGAGGGACAGCAGGACGGACAACGCGAGGGCGCTCATCGGCTGCTCCTCTGCGTCAGGCGGGGGCGCTCGGCCCGGCGCGGCGAAAGGTGGGCTTTCATGACCAACACCCTGCCGTGTCCAGGTCTTCCCGTCGTCGTCCCTGAGCACTCATTGGGTCCTACTGCCGATGGAGTATGAGGGGACCCCCGTCATCCCCAGGGTGGGCGGCCCGGTCGGGGGGCACCGGGTCGCATCCCCTAGGGGCCTTGGTATTACTGCTCTCCGTGGACCTCGACCCCGACCTTGCCGCGCTCCGCCCGCTCGGCGGCTACTTCGTGCTGCGCACAGGAGGAGCGGCGGCCGGGCCTCTCCCCACTCTCGCACAGGCCTACGCCACCATGTCACCGGATGTGTACGGAAATTCCCTGATTTTCCGTGTCGACAAGGTCGCGAGCGCCCTGCGGGTCCCGGAGTCGCGCGTCGCGGCGTCCGTGGCCCACCTGGGACTCGCGGCCCGACTCTGGTCCGTGGCACTCGGCTGCGCCGCGCTCTACGGCCGCGTCCCCGACCTCGACCCCCGGCTGCTGCACTGGGACGCCGACGCGGGCACCCCCGACGACCTGTGGCTGTCGGACGTACGGCCGCTCCCCGGGAACGCGCAGACCCTAGGAGGTGTCCTGGCGGACCTCATCCTGCACCGCCACCTCGACCCCCTCTCGGCCGCCCTGCGCGCCCACTACCGCCTCGCCCCGGGCCTGCTGCGGGGCAACGCCGCCTCCGCGCTGGCGGGCGCCGCCCGGGAACTCGACCGCTGGACCCGGCGGCACGGCCGTACGGACGCCGCCGCCCGGGCCCGTTCCCTGACCGCGGAACTCCTCGCGCACCCCCTGCTGACCGGCGCCGCAACCCTCACCGGCACGGCCTTCCGGCGCCGCAGCTGCTGTCTGTACTACCGCGTGCCCGGCGGGGGCCTGTGTGGTGACTGTTGCTTCACACGGCCGCCCCGCTCTTCCCCACAGGCCCCATCTGGGTGACCATGAAAGGGAACGGCCGCTGAGAGCAGGGAGTTGCGGGTGCGCGTCGGACTGCTGACCCGGGAGTACCCGCCGGATGTGTACGGCGGCGCAGGCGTCCATGTGGAGTTCCTCGCCCGGGAGCTCAGACCACTGGTCGACCTCGACGTGCACTGCTGGGGCGAGGGCCGCGCCGACGGCGTGCTGCGCCACCGCCCCTGGTCCACGCTCGACGGCGCCAACGACGCGCTGCGCACCTTCTCCGTCGACCTGGCCATGGCCGCCGCCCTCGAAGGCCGCGAGCTGGTCCACACCCACACCTGGTACGCCAACCTGGGCGGCCACCTCGCCAAGATGCTCTACGGCATCCCGCACGTGATGACGGCCCACTCCCTGGAGCCCCTGCGCCCCTGGAAGGCCGAGCAGCTCGGCGGCGGCTACGAGCTGTCGAGCTGGGCCGAGCGCACCGCGATCGAGGCCGCCGACGCGGTGGTCGCCGTGTCGGGCGCCATGCGCGAGGACATCCTCGGCTGCTACCCGGCCCTGGACCCGGAGAAGGTCCACGTCATCCACAACGGCATCGACACGAGCCTGTACCGGCCCGACCACGGCACGGACGCCCTGGACCGCATCGGCCTCGACCGCTCCCGTCCGTACGTGCTGTTCGTCGGCCGCATCACCCGCCAGAAGGGCGTGCCCCACCTGCTGCGCGCGGTGCGGGACATCGACCCGGCCGCGCAGGTCGTGCTGTGCGCGGGCGCGCCGGACACGCCGGAGATCGACCAGGAGTTCCGCGAGCTGTTCGGGGAGCTGAGCCGGGTCCGCGACGGCGTCTTCTGGATTCCGAAGATGCTGCCGCGCCCGGAGGTGATCCAGCTCCTCACGCACGCCGCCCTGTTCGTCTGCCCCTCGGTGTACGAGCCGCTCGGCATCGTGAACCTGGAGGCGATGGCCTGCGGCACGCCGGTGGTGGCCTCGGCGGTCGGTGGGATCCCCGAGGTCGTGGACGACGGCAGGACGGGCCTGCTGGTCCCGCCCGGAGACGGCTTCGAGGCGGGACTCGCCCGGGCCATGGACTCCGTACTGGGCGACCCGGCGGCCGCCCGGCGGATGGGTGAGGCCGGGCGGGAACGCGCGGTCGGCGAGTTCGGCTGGGACGCGGTGGCCCGCCGCACGGTCCGGCTCTACGAGGAGATCCTGAAACAGGCTTAGTACGAGCTGCTCAGGGGCAGGCATCGGGAAATCTGCGTGAGGGGAGCGGCCATGCGTCGTGGTGGTCCTTCGGTCCTGGGAATCGTGCTGGCGGGCGGAGAGGGCAAGCGTCTGATGCCCCTGACCGCGGACCGGGCGAAACCCGCGGTGACCTTCGGCGGTACGTACCGCCTGGTCGACTTCGTCCTGTCCAACCTGGTGAACGCCGACGTGCTGCGCATCTGCGTCCTGACGCAGTACAAGTCGCACTCGCTGGACCGGCACATCACCACCACCTGGCGGATGTCCAGCCTGCTCGGCAACTACGTCACGCCCGTGCCCGCCCAGCAGCGCCTCGGCCCCCGCTGGTACCTGGGCAGCGCCGACGCGATCCTCCAGTCGCTGAACCTGATCTACGACGAGCGCCCCGAGTACGTCGCCGTCTTCGGCGCCGACCACGTCTACCGCATGGACCCCCGCCAGATGCTCACCCAGCACATCGACAGCGGAGCGGGCGTCACGGTGGCCGGGATCCGGGTGCCGCGCACCGAGTCCTCCGCGTTCGGCGTGATCACGCCGGGCTCGGACGGCCAGACGGTGGAGCGCTTCCTGGAGAAGCCGACGGACCCGCCCGGCCTGGCCGACGACCCCGAGATGGTCTTCGCCTCCATGGGCAACTACATCTTCACCACCAAGGCCCTCATCGAGGCGCTCCAGCGGGACGCGGAGGACGAGCGCTCCGTGCACGACATGGGCGGCTCGATCCTGCCCCAGCTCACCGACCGGGGCGAGGCCGCGCTGTACGACTTCAGCGCCAACCACGTGCCCGGCGAGACCACCCGCGACCAGGGCTACTGGCGGGACGTCGGCACGCTCGACGCCTACTACGACGCCCACATGGACCTGATCGCCGAGCGCCCGGCCTTCAACCTGTTCAACCGCAGCTGGCCCATCTACACGCACTCGTACCAGCTCTCGCCGGCCCGTTTCAACGCCGGGGGCATCGCCAGCGAGTCCATCATCAGCGCCGGCTGCCTCATCCGCGGGCAGGTCACGCGGTCCGTGCTGTCGCCGGGTGTGGTGGTCGACCCGGGGGCCGTCGTACAGGGGTCGGTGCTGCACGACAACGTGCACATCGGCCGGGGCGCGGTGGTGCGCGGCGCCGTGCTGGACAAGAACGTCGAGGTGCCGCCGGGCGCGACGATCGGCGTCAACCCCGAGCGCGACGCGGAGCTGTACACGGTGTCCAAGGGCGGCGTCATCGCCCTCGGCAAGGGGCAGCTGGTCACCTGAGGAGGAGCGGCCGGGGGACTTTGTCCTGCCTCTGGACGAAGCACGGAATCCGTGATGTTGTCATGCCAACTCATGTCCATGACAACGTTGTTGTGGAGGTTCCGTGCACACCAGACGCCTCAGAGCCCGACTCGCGTTACTGCTCGCCGCGCTCCTCGCCCTCACCGGCCTGACCGCGGCACCCGCCCTCGCGGACGACCCGGCCGACATCCACGGCCTCAAGGGCGAGTACTACACGCACTCCGCCCCCGGCGCCTTCGACTTCCACACCCTCAAGGCGACGACCTTCGACCAGGACCTGGACTTCGACAACCTGGAACCGCGCCTGAACTTCACCACCGGGCAGTCCGACGACGTCAGCGTCCGCTGGACCGGCAAGCTCGTCCCGGAGAAGACCGGCCCCCACACGTTCTCGGTCATCGGTGACAACGGCTTCCGCCTCTGGATCGACGGCAGGCTCGCCATCGACCACTGGGTCGACGACTGGGACCGCGAACAGACCGCGCAGCCCGTCGACCTGACCGCCGGCATGCCCTACGACATCAAGGTCGAGTACTTCGAGCACTACGGCGGCTCCAACCTCCACCTGCGCTGGACCCAGCCCGGCGGCGACAAGGAGCCCGTCCCGCAGTCGGCCTTCCGCCTCCCGGACGGCTTCGACTACGACGGAGCCCTCGCGGCCACGGTCCAGCCCACCGGCCGCACCCTCAAGCTCGACTTCGCCCAGCCCCTCGCCGCACCCCCGGCGAGCTTCACCGACCACCTCAAGGCGGTGATCGGCGGCGCCGAATGGCCCCTGGGCGCGGCACGGCCGGACCCCTCCGACCCCACCTCCCTCCTGGTGACCCTCGACGAACCGGTCGTCGGCAACAAGACCGGCACGGCCCGCGGCACCGCCGACGTCCGCTACGACGGGCAGGGCGGCCTCACCGACACCGACGGCAACGTTGTCAAGGAGTTCTGGACCAGCGGCCCCAACCGCTCGACCCACCAGCTGCGCACCCGCTGGGCCGACGAGGTCGGACCCGGCAACGCCCTCCCGGAGTACCCGCGCCCGCAGCTGACCCGGGACGCCTGGCAGGGCCTCAATGGCCGCTGGCAGTTCGCCGCCGCCGAACCGGGCGAGCAGCCGCCCGTGGGCAGGACGCTGAAGGAGCGCATCCTCGTCCCGTACCCGGTGGAGTCCCAGCTCTCCGGCATCGAACGGCACGAGGACCGCATGTGGTACCGCCGCACCTTCACCGTCCCCGCCGACTGGCGGATCGGCTCCGGCAAGCGGCTCAAGCTCAACTTCGGCGCCGTCGACTGGCGCTCCGAGGTGTACGTCAACGGCACGAAGGTCGTCGAGCACGAGGGCGGCTACGACAAGTTCAGCGCCGACATCACCGACGCGCTCAAGCCCGGCCGCATCCAGGAACTCATCGTCGGTGTCTACGACCCGACCGACGCCGTCTCCGGTGAGAACCCGCCCCTCGGCAAGCAGCGCCTGGACCCCAGCGGCATCTGGTACACCCCGTCCTCCGGCATCTGGCAGACGGTCTGGATGGAGCCGGTGGCCCGCGACCATGTGGACTCCCTGAAGCTCGTCCCCGACGTGGCCGGGGAGAAGCTGACCGTTCAGGCCCGGGGCGTGCGGGACGGCGTACCGATCACGGCGACGGCGTACGACGGCCGGCGCGAGGTGGCCACGGCGAGCGGCCGCACCGGCAGCCCGCTGACACTCACCGTCCGCGACCCGCACCTGTGGTCGCCCGACGACCCGTTCCTCTACGGCCTGAAGGTGAAGGTCGGCGCCGACCGGGTCGGCAGCTACTTCGGGATGCGCTCCATCGCCGTCGAGAAGGTCAACGGCGTCCCGCGCACGGTCCTCAACGGCGAGCCCGTCTTCATGATGGCCACCCTCGACCAGGGCTTCTGGCCGGACGGCCTGCACACCGCGCCCACCGACGAGGCCCTCGCCTACGACCTCAAGGCGCACAAGCGGCTCGGCTTCAACTCCGTCCGCAAGCACATCAAGGTCGAGCCGGACCGCTGGTTCCACTGGGCCGACCGGCTCGGGCTGCTGGTGTGGCAGGACATGCCCGCGATGACGGCCGGGGTGAATCCGAGCCCCGCCTCCCGCGCCCGCTACGAGCGCGAGCTGAAGGAGATGATCGACGAGCACGTCAGCAGCCCGTCGGTCGTCATGTGGGTGACCTTCAACGAGGGCTGGGGCCAGTACGACGTCGGCCGCGTCGCCGAGCAGGCCAAGGCCTGGGACCCCACCCGCCTCGTCAACGGCCAGTCCGGGCTGAACCTCGGCGCCGACGGCGGCACCGGCGACATCATGGACGAGCACGGCTACCCGAGCCCGGCCCTGCCGCCCCGCCCCGACGGCGAGCGCGCCCTGGTCAGCGGCGAGTACGGCGGCCTGGGCCTCGCGGTGCCCGGCCACGCCTGGTCGGTGCAGCAGTCGTACGTCGACGTCGACCCGGCCACCTATACGGACGACTACCTGACAAAACTGGACGAGGTCCGGGCACTGGTGTGCCGGGGCAGCAACGGGGCCGTGTACACCCAGATCGCCGATGTCGAGGGCGAACTGAACGGCTTCCTCACGTACGACCGGGCCGTGCTCAAACCGGACACGGCCCGGCTGAAGTCAGCCCACCAGGCGCTGATCCGTGACGCCTCCCGGGTGACTCCCACGGGGTGCCCGGCGCCGCGTCCTGTGCTGGACTGACCCCACATGCACCATAAGTCCCGCCCCTTTCATCGGGGCGGGACTTAATCTGCTGTTAACTGTACGTAGCCTGATCGTACTTGACCGTAATCGGCTGGGGGCGATTGACTGCTGGCCCACCCGTCGTCGACGCGAGGCAAGCCCTTGACTGCTGACCTGCTCGCTCCTCTCGACCTGGCGTTCTGGAACATCGAGTCCGCGGACAACCCGATGCACCTCGGTGCGCTCGGGATCTTCTCGGCCCACTCGCCCGCCGCCGGCGCCCACGCGGCCGATCTGCTCGCGGCCCGCGCCGCCGGCGTACCCGGACTGCGGATGCGCATCCGCAACGTGTGGCAGCCGCTGCCCGCCGCGCTGCGCCGGCCCCTCGCCTTCGGCGGCGCCGCCCGCGAATCCGACCCGGACTTCGACCCCCTGAACCATGTGCGGCTGCACGCCCCGACCGGCGACTTCCACTCGGTCGCGGGCCGGCTCATGGGACGTCCGCTGGAGCGTGGCCGGCCGCCGTGGGAGGCCCATGTGCTGCCCGGCGAGGACGGGATCTCCTTCGCGGTGCTGTTCAAGTTCCACCACGCCCTGGCCGACGGGCTGCGGGCGCTGACCCTCGCCGCCGGCGTCATGGACCCGATGGACATGCCCGCGCCCCGGCCCCGCCCGGCCGGGCCCCCGCGCGGCCTGCTGCCGGACGTACGCGAGCTGCCGGGGATGGTGCGCGGCGCCCTGTCCGACGCCGCCCGGGCCCTCGACATCGGCGCCTCCGTCGCCCTCTCCTCCCTCGACGTGCGCTCCGCCCCCGCGCTCACTTGTGAGCCGAGCGGCACCCGCCGCACCGCCGGAGTGCTGCTCGACATCGACGACGTGCACCGCGTCCGCAAGACCGTCGGCGGCACCGTCAACGACGTCCTGATCGCGGTCGTCGCGGGCGCGCTGCGCCGCTGGCTCGACGAGCGCGGCGACGCCAGCGAGGACGTCGCGCCCCGCGCCCTGATCCCCGTCTCCAAGCGCCGCCCGCGCACCGCGTATCCGCAGGGCAACCGGCTCTCCGGCTACCTGATACGGCTTCCGGTGGACGACCCGGACCCGCTGGCCCGCCTCGCCTCGGTCCGCACGGCCATGGACCGCAACAAGGACGCCGGCCCCAACCGGGGCGCGGGCGCCGTCGCCCTGCTCGCCGACCACGTCCCGGCCCTGGCCCACCGGCTGGGCGGACCGCTGGTCGGCCAGGCGGCCCGGCTCTGGTTCGACATCCTGGTCACCAGCGTCCCCCTGCCCAGCCTCGGCCTGAAGCTCGGCGGCAACCCGCTCACCGCCGTCTTCCCGTTCGCCCCGCTGGCCCCCGGCCACTCCCTGGCGGTGGCGGTCTCGACGTACCGCGGGAGCGTCCACTACGGGCTCGTCGCCGACGGCCATGCCGTGCCGGACCTCGACCGGCTCGCCGAGGCCGTCGCGGAGGAGGTGCGCACGCTGAGCGCCGCCTGCCGGTCCTGAGTCGGCCGCGTTTGGCGGTGTGGCCCGCCGCTGACGTAAAATTCGCCCTTCGAAAGCGGGCGCGACCGGCGCGCCACCACAGCAGAGCAGGGAACGACAGCGGCGATGACGGTGACAGAGGACGGCCCGCAGGCCATGGACGAGGCGAGCGGGCTCTCGTACGGACCCGGCATCGACCCGGAGCGGCTGGCCGTCTGCCTCAGCGTGCTCGAGGAACTCGACAAGCTGGAGATCGACCACCCGGACGCCGTCGCCGTGCGCCGCGCCACCGCGGGCGTCTACCGCACGGTCAAGCAGCGCCGCCGCCAGGAGCGCCGGGCCGCCAAGACCGCCCACGACAAGGCGGTCACGGAGGCCACGGCGACCGGCTCCGCCCAGCGCATCGACGACGAGACCGAGGGCCTGCTGCCCTCCTCGCGCACCGAGGAGGGCCGGATCGCGGGGATACTCCAGCGCCCGCGCTCCTGCTACACCTGCAAGACCCGGTACGTGGAAGTCGACTACTTCTACCACCAGCTCTGTCCGGACTGCGCCCGCATGAACCGCGAGAAGCGCGACGTCCGCGCCGACCTCACCGGCAAGCGCGCGCTGCTCACCGGCGGCCGCGCCAAGATCGGCATGTACATCGCGCTCCGGCTGCTGCGTGACGGCGCGCACACCACGATCACCACGCGCTTCCCCAAGGACGCCATCCGCCGCTTCAAGGCGATGGACGACTCCGCGGACTGGATCCACCGCCTGGAGGTCGTCGGCATCGACCTGCGCGACCCGGCCCAGGCCGTGGCCCTCGCCGAGCAGGTCGCCGAGGCGGGTCCGCTCGACATCCTCGTCAACAACGCGACCCAGACCGTACGCCGCCTGCCCTCCGCCTACGCCGCGCTGGTCGAGGGCGAGAGCGCCGCGCTGCCCGCAGGTGAGCTGCCCGCCCACCACGTCATCGGCGCCTTCAACTCCGGCGCGGTCGACGGCCTGGCCGCGCTGCCCCTGGGCACCAGCGGCCTCGACGCCCAGCAGGTCGCCGACCTCGCCCTGGTCGCGGGCAACGCCAGCGTCGAACGGCACCTCGACGGCACGGCGATCGACGCGGGCGGGCTGGTCCCCGACGTCGTCGACTCCAACACCTGGGTGCAGACGATCGAACAGATCTCCCCGGTGGAGCTGCTGGAGACCCAGCTGTGCAACTACACGGCGCCGTTCATCCTCATCAGCCGGCTCCGCCCGGTCATGGCCGAGGCCGCGAAGAAGGCGGCGAGCGGACGCGCGTACGTCGTGAACGTCTCGGCGATGGAAGGCGTGTTCGGCCGCGGCTACAAGGGTGCGGGGCATCCGAACACCAACGCCGCGAAGGCCGCGATGAACATGGTGACGCGGACCAGTGCGCAGGAGATGTTCCAGACCGACGGCATCCTGATGACCTCGGTCGACACGGGCTGGATCACGGACGAGCGGCCGCACTACGACAAGCTGCGGCTCGCGGAGGCCGGGTTCCACGCGCCGCTGGACCTGGTCGACGGTGCGGCCCGGGTCTACGACCCGATCGTGCGGGGCGAGGCGGGGGAGGACCTGTACGGCGTCTTTCTGAAGGACTACGCGCCGGGCAAGTGGTAGGGCTTCCCGGCCCCCCGGCCGACGTCTGGAAACCGCCGGTGCGGGTCTACCCCGTTCGGGTGATCTGCAAAACGTCCTTCCGTGGGCAAATCGGTGCGTAAACCCGAGCTGAACACGGGATGACGCGCGATCGTTACCGCTTGTTTTCAGCCCCATCGAGCGGGGGGCCGCTCATTTGGTTAACCTGAGGCGGACGGACAGCAGGACGGGACCCACACCCACGGTCCGTCATGGGACTAGCCGGTACACCACGGCCTGCGCTCCCGCGAGTTACCGGCGCCACCGCGTCCGAACTGCATTTGGCATCAGACCCGAGCGGGCGTCAGGCGCAGAGCAGGATGGCGCAACGTCCCGAGGGTGACCGACACATAAGGAGTGCGCGGTGACACCGGAGAAGACGAATCGCGAGCAACGCCCCAAGGAACGCACGGAGCGCAAGGGCCGCCGGTCCGACGAACTCGGCAGCCTCGACGTGTGGGCCCGGTCGGCCCCCATCCGCCTCGCGGGCTACGAGGAGGACCTCGCCGAGCCCCACATCCTGCCCAGCGTCGACTGACCGGGCGCGGCCCCTCCGCGTTCGCGAGCGCGTGGGCGTGCCAGACTCGCGCCCATGCTGATCAGGGAAGCAACGGCTGACGACTGGCCGCGCATCTGGCCGTTCTGGCACCGCATCGTCGCCGCGGGCGAGACCTACGCATGGGACCCGGGCACCTCCGAGGAGGAGGCCCGGGTCCTGTGGATGAATCCGGCGAAACGCGTCTACGTCGTCGAGGACGACGGCGGCAGTGTCGTCGCCTCCGCGTACCTCACCCCCAACTACGGCGGACCCGCCGCCCGTATCGCCAACGCCGGCTTCATGGTCGACCCGGACCAGGGCGGGCGGGGCCACGGCCGCGCCCTGGCCGAACACCTCCTGACCGAGGCGAGGGCCGCCGGCTACCGGGGCATGGTGTTCAACGCCGTCGTCGAGACCAACCCGGCCGTGAAACTGTGGTCCTCCCTCGGCTTCACGATCCTCGGTACGGTGCCCGACGCGTTCGACCATCCCCGGCACGGCCTCGTGGGGCTGCACATCATGTACCGGGCGCTCCGGAGCAGCGGGGAGACCGTGACCGGGGCCGTCAGGGGCGGACGTACGGCCGGGTCATGATCTCCATGTTGTGGCCGTCCGGGTCGTCGAAGTAGGCGCCGCGGCCGCCGAAGAGGCCGTTGACCCGGCCGGGCTCGGTGTGGCTCGGGTCGGCGTAGTAGGTGACCCCCAGCGCCTCCAGCCGGGCGATCATGGTGTCGAACTGGTCCTCGGGCACGAGGAACGCGTAGTGCTGTCCCTGGATCGGCTCGTCGGTCTTCTCGTAGTAGTCGAGGGTCACGCCGTTGCCCAGGTCGACGGGCAGGAACGGCCCGAAGGGGGCGCCCACCTTCAGGCCCAGGACCGCCGCCAGGAACTCCGCCGACAGTTGGCGGTCCGAGGCCAAGACGACGGTGTGGTCGAGGCGGGCGACGGTGGCCGGGAGTTCGGGGGTGTGGTGTGTGTGGGACATGAGTCTGAAGAGTCTCCGGGTCTCGGGATCCGTGGTGAAGCGCCGCAGTGGGCGCGAGGGGATGAGGACACGGAGACGGGAGGCGGGGCTCGTGCCCTCTCCGGCTCTCGGGCGGGCCCGGGCGGGGTCACCCCCGCCGCGCTCACTCCGAGGCCGGGCGCCTCACTCGTGCATGGCCTACGGCCGACCCGGCAGTCACCCGGCCGACTCTAGTTCATCGGCGCCGTACGCCGCCACGGATTACGTTCCTGCAACTGCTGGGCCACTTCCAGGAGTTGGTACTCCGTGCCGGGGCGTCCCACCAGCTGCACGGCACAAGGGGCGCCGGAGGGGAGGGTTCCGCAGGGGACCGACATCGCGGGCCAGCCGGTCAGGTTCCACGGGGGCGTCAGGGGCGAGTAGTTCGTGTTCGCCAGGAGGTTGCTCAGCCAGCCCCGCTCGTGCCAGGGCGCGGCCTTGGGGGAGCGGCGGGCGAGCGCGGGCGTGAGCAGCACGTCGTACTCGGTGAAGAACGGCTCCAGCCGCCGGCGCAGTTGCTCCCGGGCCGTCCCGGAGCGCACCCTGCCCATGACGAGCCGGCCGAGTCTCGCGTGGGTGCGGGTACGCCGGGTGAGCAGACGTGCGTCGAGGTGCTGGGCGTCCGCGGCGGTGCCGGCCGTCCAGTGGGCCAGCGAGGTCGTGGCGAGCGACAGCGGGTAGGGCGGGTCGGCGCGCCGGACCTGGTGGCCCGCCTTCATCAGCACCCCGGCGGCCTCCCGTGCGGCCGCCGCGTACGGCCGGCTGATGGTGACGCCGGCGACCGGACTGCGCAGCGACACGGCGACCCTGAGGGGACCGGTGTCCGCGCGGAGGGCGGGCTCGTCGTCCGCGAGCACCGAGAGCATCAGACGGGCGTCCTCGACGGTCGTGGCGAGCGGTCCGTTCTCCGACAAGCCGAACCAGCCGCCGTCACCGTCACCCGCCGGGACCACTCCGTGTCCCGGCTTGATGGTGACGAGGCCGCAGTTGGCGGCCGGTATGCGCAGGGAACCCATGCCGTCGTTGCCGAGGGCGATCGGCACCATCCCGGCGGCGACCGCGGCGGCGCTGCCGCCCGACGAGCCGCCCGCCGAGCGCGTCGGGTCCCAGGGGTTGCGGGCGGTGCCCAGCACGCCGTCCGTCGTGCCGAAGACACACAGTTCGGGCACGTTCGTCAGCCCCACGACCACCGCGCCCGCCGCCCGCAGCCGGGCCACCGTCACATGGTCCCGGTCGGCCGGAGTGTCCGGTGTCGCGGCCGAGCCGACACGGGTGGACTCGCCGCGCACGGCGAGGTTGTCCTTGACGGCCACGGGCACCCCGGCCAGGGGCAGGCGGTCGAAGTCGCCGCGTGCGGCCACCTCGTTGGCCTCGGCCAGCGCCGCCTCGGCGCGCACGGTGCGGAAGGCCCCGACACGGCCGTCGAGCCGCTCGATCCGTGCGAGGTGCTCGGCGGCCACCTCGCGCGGGGTGACCCGCTTCTCGCGTACGGCGGCGGATATCTCGGCGGCGGTGCGGCCGGCCCAGGTGGTCACAGAGGCTCCTCGGCGTGGAAGGACGGGATTACTGGCGAGTACGTAGGGAGAACTGTGCACCGGCCAAGGGCGCACGTCGAGGCCCTCGGCAGCCGGATGATCCGAGCGGTTCAGCGCAAGTGGCGGGCGAAGAAGGCCTCGGTGAGGTCCATCGAGGCCGGCCACCGCGGCCCGAAGGTGTGTCCCTCGCCGGCGTGGGTGCGCAGTTCCACGTCGTTGCCCGCCTTCTCGAACGCGGCCGCGACCTGACGTGACCAGGTGAGGGGGCAGGTGTCGTCCGCCGTGCCGTGCTGGATCAGCAGGGGTTCGGTGACGCGCTCGGCGTACGTCAGGGGTGACACGGCCCGCCAGAACGCCGGATTCTCCTCGGGCGTGCCGTGCTTGTCCTCGATCTCGGCCACGACGGGGTCGCCGTCGGGGCGCTGGAAGTGGTCGATGTTCTCCTCCGGGCGGGCGCTCACCGGCGCGTACACCACCGCGGCGTCGAACAGGCCGGGCGCCACGACCAGGGTGTTGTACACGACCCCGCCGCCCATCGACCGGCCGAACAGGCCGATCCGGTCGCCGTCGATCTCGGGGCGCCCGGAGTCCCGCAGTGCCAGGGCCGCGCCGATGACGTCCTCGGTGTAGCCGAGGCGCAGACCGACGTCGTTGTCGGGGTCGTCGTCGGAGCCGGCGTGGTTGCGGTAGTCGGTGTGCAGGACGACGTAGCCGCTGCGGGCCAGGCGGTCCTGCTCCCGGGGCATGCCCTGGCCGCTGACGTAGACGTCCGGGTCGATGTAGCCGTGCGCCAGCACCAGTGCCGGGAACGGGCCCTCGCCCTCCGGGATGTTCATGATCCCGGAGATGGTCAGACCGTTCGCCTCGTAGGTGACCGCGTAGCGGGTGTAGGCGGAGGTCCGGTCGAGCACGTCCCCGAGCCGCAGCCCGGAGCCGGTGTGCTTCCGCTGCATCAGGGCCGGGAGGGAGACGGGGTCGGCCGGGGTGGGGGAGGGCGTGGTGCGAGGCCGCTCGCTCGTGGCCCGGGTGGACGTCGGGGAAGCCTCGGGCGCGCTTTCGTCCCCGCCGCCGGTACAGCCGATCGCGACGGCCGCCAGCAGTCCGGCGGTGACCCAGGCCGTGCCCCGCAGTCGCATACGGTCCATTGTGGTCCACGTCACCTTCCCCGATGTCACATCGGATCGAGCCGCCGGCTCATAAGGGCGTAAGCATCGACAACGACAGAGGAGCTCACCATGAGCGCGCGTCTGGACGTCTTCGCCATCCCGAGCGCCGGCAAGGTCATCAAGCAGTTCATGTCCTTGGGGCGGCTGGTCGTGGAGTCTCCGCTGCCGGCCGCCACCCGGGAGCTGGTCTCGCTCCGCGTGAGCCAGATCAACGGCTGCGCGGTCTGCATCGACATGCACACCAAGGAGGCCGCGGCGGCGGGCGAGAGTTCCGTACGCATCAACCTGGTCGCCGCGTGGCGGGAGGCCACGGTCTACACCGAGGCCGAGCGGGCCGCCTTCGAGCTGGCCGAGCAGGCGACCCGGATCGCGGACGGCGCCGGCGGGGTGCCGGACGAGGTGTGGGAGCGGGCCGCCAAGCACTACGACGAAGAGCAGCTCGTCGCGCTGGTGACCCTGATCGCCTTCATGAACACGGCGAACCGGCTGAACGTCGTCCTCCAGCAGCCGGCGGGCGACTACCAGCCCGGTCAGTTCAAGTAGCCACGGCAGCTCGGGCCCTGGGGAGTGTCTGTCCCTAGGGCCCGAGCTGTGCCCGGAGCCACTCCTCCACCTCGCCCACGTGCGCGGCCGCCGCCGCGCGGGCCGCCTCCGGGTCGCGGGCGGCCAGGGCGCGGTGGATCGCGGCGTGTTCGCGGCGGGTGCGGGCGAAGGCACCCTCCTCCTGGTAGCCGCGCCAGACACGGGCGCGGAACGTCCGCGACGACAGGCCCTCCAGGATCGCGGCCATCGTCTCGTTGCCCGCGGCCACCGCGATCTCGCGGTGGAAAGCCAGGTCGTGGGCGAGGATCTCCTCCGGATCGTCCGTGGCGTTCATCGCCGCCAGGTGCTTCTCGACCTCGGCCAGCTGGTCCGCGGTGATCCGGGCTGCGGCCAGCGCGGTCGCCGTCGACTCCAGGATCCGCCGGATCTCCAGCAGTTCCACCAGACGCGGGCCGCGCGACAGGTCCGCCACGACCCCGAAGGTCTCCAGCAGGTCGCCGGCCTCCAGCTGCGTGACGTAGATGCCCGATCCGTGCCGGGCCTCCAGCACGCCCAGCACCGTGAGCGCGCGGATCGCCTCCCGCATCGAGCTGCGGGACATGCCGAGCTGCGCGGCCAGGTCACGTTCGGTCGGCAGCCGCTGGCCCGGCTCCAGCCGGCCCTCGCCGATCATCGCCTTGATCCGCTCTATGGCGCGCTGCGTCACGGTGCCCTTCTGCGGGGCTGTCTCGTCGTCCACGCCATTCCTCCGATCACCGGCTGCGGCGCAGTCTAATCGCCGATGTGGTCGGACCACTATGCGTCAGGAGCGCGAAAATCTGGCGTCGTGGGGTGTTCCGGCGAGGGAGTGGTCTGATAAGTATGCGGGCATCTGCTCGAACACCGGTCGATGGGAGGGCCTCAGATGCCCGGAAGCACAGCCCGCAAGCGGTACAGGTCCCGGATCGTCGGCACGGTGGCCCTGGCCGCCGGCGCCTCCCTCCTGCTCGCCGCGTGCGGCAGCACCAAGGACACCGGCGCCTCCAGTGCCGGCGGCGGTGACGGCAGCGGCAAGGTCGGGGTCGTCCTGCCCCTGCTGACCTCGCCGTTCTGGCAGTCGTACAACGACTACGTGCCGAAGATGGCGAAGTCCGAGGGCGTGGACGCGATGAAGACCGTCAACTCCAACAGCGATCCCTCGCAGCAGATCACCGACATCAACAACCAGCTCAACCAGGGCGTCAAGGGCCTGGTCGTCGCGCCGCTGGACAGCGCCGCCATCGAGGCGGGCCTCGACCAGGCCGAGCGCAAGGGCGTGCCGGTCGTCGCCGTGGACGTCGCGCCCGACAAGGGCAAGGTGGCCATGGTCGTCCGGGCGAACAACGTCGCCTACGGAGAGAAGGCCTGCCAGTACCTCGGCGAGCACATCACCTCCGGCAAGGTCGTGCAGATCATGGGCGACCTCGCCTCGGTCAACGGCCGCGACCGCTCCGAGGCGTTCCGCGCCTGCGTGAAGAAGAACTTCCCGAAGCTGAAGGTCCTGGAGATCCCCGCCAAGTGGGAGTCCGACGCGGCGGCCTCGAAACTCGACACCCTCCTCAACGCCAACCCCGACATCAAGGGCATCTACATGCAGGCGGGCGGCGTCTACCTCGCGCCCACCCTCCAGACCCTCAAGTCCAAGGGAATGCTGAAGAAGGCCGGGCAGCCGGGGCACATCACCATCGTCTCCAACGACGGCATCCCGCAGGAGTTCGACGCGATCCGCAAGGGCGAGATCGACGCGACCGTCTCCCAGCCCGCCGACGCCTACGCCAAGTACGGCATGTACTACATCAAGGCGGCGATGCAGGGGAAGACGTTCAAGCCGGGCCCGACGGACCACGACTCGACCATCGTCAAGCTGCCCAGCGGCATCCTGGAGGACCAGCTGCCCGCACCGCTGGTGACGAAGGACAACGTCGACGACCCCAAGCTCTGGGGCAACACGGTCAAATGAGCCGCCCACTCGTTGAAGCGCGGGGCATCGTCAAGCGGTACGGCCCCACCACCGCCCTCGCCGACGGACAGCTCACCGTCCTGCCGGGCGAGTCCCACGCCCTCGTCGGGCGCAACGGCGCAGGCAAGTCGACCCTCGTCAGGATCCTCACCGGCCTTCAGGCCCCCGACGAGGGCACCGTCCGCTTCGACGGCGACCCCGCGCCCCCGCTCACCGACCGCGACGCCTGGCGCCGCAAGGTCGCCTGCGTCTACCAGCACCCGACGGTCGTCCCCGAACTGACCGTCGCCGAGAACCTGTTCATCAACCGGCAGCCGCTCCGGCGCGGGTTCATCAGCTGGCGCCGCCTGCAGACCGAGGCGGCCCGGCTCCTCGACACCTGGGACGTGCGCGTCGACCCCGGCGCCCGCACCGCCGACCTCAAGGTCGAGGACCGGCAGATGGTGGAGATCGCCAGGGCCCTCAGCTTCGGCGCCCGCTTCATCATCCTCGACGAGCCCACCGCCCAGCTCGACAACCGCGAGATCGAGCGGCTGTTCACGCGCATGCGCGCCCTCCAGGACTCGGGCGTCACTTTCCTGTTCATCTCCCACCACCTCCAGGAGGTGTACGAGGTCTGCCAGACCGTCACGGTCCTGCGCGACGCCCGCTGGATCACCACCGCGCCGGTCGCCGACCTGCCCCGCGGGGCCCTGGTGGAGGCCATGGCGGGGGAGACGATCGCCGAACAGGCCGAGCGGCTGAGGACCGTCGCGGCCGCCGGGCCCGTCCTCCTCGACGTCCGCGGCCTCACCTCGCCGGCGTACGAGAACGTCGACCTCACCGTCCGGCGCGGCGAGGTCGTCGGACTCGCCGGATCCAGCGCCAGCGGCAAGATCGAACTCGCCGAGTCGTTCACCGGACTGCACACCCCCACCAGTGGGACGGCCCGGATCGACGGCGCCCCGCTGCCGTTCGGTGACGTCCAGGCCGCGCTGAAGGCCGGCGTCGGTTTCGTCCCCCGCGACCGGCACGACGAGGGCCTGGTGTTCGGCATGTCCATCGGTGACAACGCCACCCTCAGCGTCCTGGACCGGCTCGGCCGGTTCGGCTTCGTCGGCACCGACCGCAAGCGCGGTGTCGCCACGGCGCTGATCGAACGCCTCGACATCCACGCGGAAGGCCCCGACCAGCCCGTCTCGGACCTGTCCGGCGGCAACGCGCAGAAGGTCGTCATGGCCCGGGCCCTCGCCTCCGAGCCGCGGCTCCTCGTCCTCGTCAACCCGACCGCGGGCGTCGACGTGAAGTCCAAGGAGTCCCTGCTCGCCCGGGTGGACAGCGCCCGCGAGGACGGCACCGCCGTGCTCGTCGTCTCCGACGAACTCGACGACCTCAGGCGCTGCGACCGGGTCCTCGTCCTCTTCCACGGCCGTGTCGTCGCCGAGCACCCGGCGGGCTGGCGCGACCACGAGCTCATCGCCTCCATCGAAGGAGTGGACCATGGCTGACACCAAGGCGGCCCCGCCGCTCGCGCCCGCGCGCGCCACCGACCCGCGCGCCGCCAAGGCCGTCCTGCTCCGCCGCGCCCGCGAACTCGCCCTCGTGCCCGCCCTGCTGCTGCTCCTCGTGCTCGGCGCGGTGGTCAACGACTCGTTCCTCACCGAGCGGAACATCGTCTCGATCCTCGGTGCCTCCGCCGCCCTCGCGATGGTCGTGCTCGCCGAGTCCCTCGTGCTCATCACCGGCAAGTTCGACCTGTCCCTGGAATCGGTCGTCGGCATCGCACCCGCCGTGGGCGCCCTGCTCGTGCTGCCCGCCGCCGCGTCCGGCTGGGGCACCGAACTCCCGGCGGCACTCGCGCTGTTGGCGGTCCTGGTCGCGGGCGCGGCCGTGGGCGCCTTCAACGGCGTCCTCGTCGTGAAGTTCAAGCTCAACGCGTTCATCGTGACGCTCGCCATGCTGATCGTGCTGCGCGGCCTGCTGGTCGGCGCGACCAAGGGCAAGACGCTGTTCGGGATGCCCGACAGCTTCTACTCGCTGGCGACCACCACCTTCCTCACCGTCCCGCTGTCGGTGTGGCTCGCCGCGATCGCCTTCGCGGTGGCCGGGCTGGTCCTGAAGTACCACCGGGTCGGCCGCGCCCTGTACGCCATCGGCGGCAACGCGGACGCGGCCCGGGCGGCGGGCATCCGCGTGGAGCGCGTCATGCTCGGCGTGTTCGTCGTCGCGGGCGTCCTCGCCGCCGTCGGCGGCATCATGCAGACCGGGTACGTCGGCGCGATCAGCGCCAACCAGGGCCAGAACATGATCTTCACGGTGTTCGCGGCCGCGGTGATCGGCGGCATCGCCCTCGACGGCGGCAAAGGCACCATGTTCGGCGCCCTGACCGGCGTCCTCCTGCTGGGCGTCGTGCAGAACCTGCTCACCCTCGCCCAGGTGCCGTCGTTCTGGATCCAGGCCATCTACGGCGGGATCATCCTGGTCGCCCTCATGATCGCCCGGGTCACCACCGGCCGCGCCCAGGACTGAACCGCCCGTCTCCGCACCCGACCCGAAAGGCCCTCCGTGTCCCCGACGCCCGCCCGCATCATCGCGGTCGACACCCACGACATCCGCTTCCCCACCTCGCGCGAGCTCGACGGCTCCGACGCGATGAACCCGGACCCCGACTACTCGGCGGCCTACGTCGTCCTGCGCACGGACGCCGCCGACGGGCACGAGGGGCACGGGTTCGCCTTCACCATCGGGCGGGGCAACGACGTGCAGGTCGCCGCGATCGACGCACTGCGCGGACACCTGACCGGCCGCTCCGTCGACGACCTGTGCGCCGACCCGTCCACCCTGAACCGCGACCTGATCGGCGACAGCCAGCTGCGCTGGCTCGGCCCCGAGAAGGGCGTGATGCACATGGCGATCGGCGCCGTCGTCAACGCCGTGTGGGACCTGGCCGCCAAGCGCGCCGGCCTGCCACTGTGGCGGCTGCTCGCCGAGGCCGAACCCGAATGGCTGGTCCGCCAGGTCGACTTCCGCTACCTCACCGACGCCCTCACCCCCGAGGAGGCGCTGACCCTGCTGCGCCGGGGCAGACACGGCGCCGAGGAGCGCACGGCCCGGCTGCTGGAACACGGCTACCCGGCCTACACCACCTCGCCCGGCTGGCTCGGCTACGACGACGAGAAACTCACGCGGCTCGCGGACCGGGCCGTCGCCGACGGCTTCCGGCAGATCAAGCTCAAGGTCGGCGCCGACCTCGACGACGACATCCGCCGCTGCCGCGTGGCCCGGTCCGTCATCGGCCCGGACGTCCGCATGGCCATCGACGCCAACCAGCGCTGGGACGTCGACGAGGCCATCCGCTGGACCAAGGCCCTCGCCGAGTTCGACCCCTACTGGATCGAGGAACCCACCAGCCCCGACGACATCCTCGGCCACGCCGCGATCCGCCGGGCCGTCGCCCCCGTGAAGGTCGCCACCGGCGAGCACGTGCACAACCGGATCGTCTTCAAACAGCTCCTCCAGGCCGGCGCGCTCGACGTCGTCCAGATCGACGCGGCCCGTGTCGGCGGCGTCCCCGAGAACCTCGCGATCCTGCTGCTCGCGGCCAAGTTCGGCGTCCCGGTCTGCCCGCACGCGGGCGGCGTCGGCCTGTGCGAACTCGTCCAGCACCTGTCGATGTTCGACTACGTCGCCCTGACCGGAACCACCGAGGACCGGGTCATCGAATACGTCGATCATCTGCACGACCACTTCCTCGCCCCGGTCGTCATCAGCGAAGGTCGTTACAAGGCACCCACCGCGCCGGGCTTCTCGGCCGCCATGCGGCCCGAGTCGCTGGCGCGGTACACCTACCCGGGCGGCGAGTTCTGGGCCGCCGACCTCGACGAACAGAAGAAGGGTCGGGCTGCATGAGCGACTTCGAGGGCATCAGGGCCCTGGTGACGGGCGGCGCCTCCGGCATCGGCCGGGCGACCGCGGAACTGCTGGCCGAGCGCGGCGCACAGGTCGCCGTCCTCGACCTGGACCCGTCGCCGGTCGACAAGCCCCTGCTGGCCTACCGGGCGGACGTCACCGACGACACGTCCGTGCGCGAGGCCGTGGCGGCGGCCGTCGCCGAACTCGGCGGGCTGGACGTCCTGGTCAACAACGCGGGCATCGGCGCCCAGGGCACCGTCGAGGACAACTCCGACGACGACTGGCACCGCGTCTACGACGTCAACGTCGTCGGCATGGTGCGCACCGCCCGCGCCTGCCTGCCCCACCTGCGCGCCTCCGCGCACGCGGCGATCGTCAACACCTGCTCCATCGCCGCCACCGCGGGCCTGCCGCAGCGCGCCCTGTACAGCGCCACCAAGGGCGCCGTCTACTCGCTGACCCTCGCCATGGCCGCCGACCACGTCCGCGAGGGCATCCGCGTCAACTGCGTCAACCCGGGCACGGTCGACACGCCCTGGGTCGGCCGCCTCCTCGACGCCGCCCCCGACCCGGCCGCCGAACGCGCCGCCCTTCAAGCCCGCCAGCCCACCGGCCGCCTGGTCGGCGCCGCCGAGGTCGCGGGCGCCATCGCCTACCTGGCGAGCCCCCTGTCCGGCGCCACCACGGGCACCTCGCTCGCCGTCGACGGCGGCATGCAGGGCCTGCGGCTGCGGCCGGTGGCCCGGTGAACCGGCTCGGCGGCAGCGGCGTCCGGGTCAGTGCCCTGTCCTTCGGCGCGGCCGCGATCGGCAACCTGTACACCGAGGTCGGCGAGGAACAGGCACACGAGGCCGTGGAAGCCGCCTGGCAGCGGGGCATCCGTTACTTCGACACCGCCCCGCACTACGGCCTCGGCCTGTCCGAACGCCGCCTCGGCGCCGCCCTGCGCGACCGCCCCCGCGACCGGTACACGATCTCCACCAAGGTCGGCCGCCGTCTGGAGCCCGCGGACGGCACCGGCGACGACCTCGCCGGCGGCTTCGCCGTGCCCGCCACCCACCGGCGCGTCTGGGACTTCAGCGCCGACGGCATCCGCCGCACCCTGGAGGCCAGCCTGGAACGCCTCGGCCTCGACCGGGTCGACATCGTCTACCTCCACGACCCCGACGAGCACGCCGAGTGGGCCTTCCGCGAGGGCTACCCGGCGCTGGAGAAGCTCCGCTCGCAGGGCGTGGTCGGGGCGATCGGCGCCGGGATGAACCAGGCGGAGATGCTCACCCGCTTCGTCCGCGACACCGACGTCGACGTGGTGCTGTGCGCCGGCCGCTACACCCTGCTGGACCAGAGCGCCCTCACCGGCCTGCTGCCCGCCGCCCACGAACGCGGGAAGTCCGTCGTCCTCGGCGGCGCCTTCAACTCCGGCCTGCTGGCGAATCCGCAGCCCGGCGCGAAGTACAACTACACCGTCGCCCCCTCCGCCCTGGTCCAGCGGGCGCTGCGCCTGAAGTCCGTCGCCCACCGCCACGGCACCACACTGCGCGCCGCCGCCCTGGCCTTCTGCGCCGCCCACCCGGCCGTCGCCAGCGTCCTCGTCGGAGCCCGCTCGGCACACGAAGTCCGCGACTGCGCCCACCAGTTCGCCGCCCGGGTGCCCGCCGCGTTCTGGCAGGAGCTGCGCGCCAAGGGCCTGCTGCCCGCCGACGCCCCCGTCCCCGGCGAGGAGCCGTCCTCCACGACGGCCCCGGCCAAGGAGCCGTCATGAGAGTCGCCCTGCACACCAAGGTCCGCGCCGACCGCATCGCCGACTACGAGGCCGCCCACCGCGAGGTGCCCGAGGAGCTCACCGACGCCATCCGCGCCGCCGGCGCCACTTCCTGGACCATTTGGCGCAGCGGCACCGACCTGTTCCACGTCCTGGAGTGCGAGGACTACGCCCGCCTCCTCGCCGAGCTGGAGAAACTGCCGGTCAACGTCGCCTGGCAGGCCCGCATGGCCGAGCTGCTGGACGTGGTGCACGACTACTCCGGCGACGGCGCGGACGCCGGCCTGCCCGTCGTCTGGGAGCTGCCGTCATGACCGTGGTCGACGCGCACCACCACGTGTGGGACCTGTCCGTGCGGGACCAGGACTGGATCGCGGAAGACAGCCCGATACGGCGCGACTTCACGATCGAGGACCTCACGCCCGAGGCCCGCGCGGCGGGCGTCGACCGCACCGTCCTCGTCCAGACCGTCACCGTCCCCGAGGAGACCCCGGAGTTCCTGGCCCTGGCCGACGAGCACGAGCTGATCGCCGGGGTGGTCGGCTGGACCGACCTCACCCGCCCCGACGTGTCCGACGAACTGGCCCGGCTGCGGGAACTGCCCGGCGGGCGCTACCTCAAGGGCATCCGGCACCAGGTCCAGGGCGAGCCGGACCCGGAGTGGCTGCTGCGTCCGGACGTGTGCCGGGGCCTGACCGCCGTGGCCGACGCGGGGCTGGTGTACGACCTGGTGGTGCTGCCCCACCAGCTCCCGGCCTGCACCAAGGCGGCAGCGTCCCTGCCGCACCTCACCTTCGTCCTGGACCACTTGGGCAAGCCGCCCATCGCCTCCGGCTCCCTCGAACCCTGGGCGTCCGGCCTCCGCGCCCTCGCCGCGCTGCCCAACACCGTCTGCAAGCTCTCCGGCATGGTCACCGAAGCCGACCTCGCGTCCTGGACGATCGACGACCTGCGCCCGTACGCCGACGCCGTGCTGGAGGCCTTCGGCCCGGACCGCCTGATGTTCGGCTCGGACTGGCCGGTGTGCACCCTCGCGGCCTCCTACGACGAGGTGCTCGACACGGCACGCCGGCTGACCGGCCCGTCCGACCAGGCGGAGATCTTCGGGGCCACCGCCACCCGCGTCTACGACCTCTGAGCCACCCCGGTCAGCCGCGTCGGCGGCAGAAACTCCCGTACGTACGTCCGCTCCCAGCACGCGCCCGTCTCCCGCAGCTCGCGCCAGGTCGTGTACCGGTAGCGGAAGAGGCGGGCGCGGACGAAACGGGGCGGCGCGTCGGGCGGGAACGGGGAGCGGCGCAGCAGCTTCAGCGTGTCGCGGTCGTTCTCCAGCAGCCGTTCCACCAGGGCGCCGAACCACGACCCGGCGTACGCGGGGGAGAGGGCCGCGAACCACATCATCCAGTCGAGGCGCAGATGGTACGGCGCGAACTGGCGCGGCCAGCGCCGGGGATCACCCGGCTTGCCCTTGAACTCGTACTCCCGCCAGTCGGAGTCCTCGCGGGGCACGTCGTCGGCCGTGCCCTCCACGACCACCTCGTAGCGGACCCGGCTGACGCTGCCGAACGCGCCGTAGGTGTTGACCAGATGGAGCGGGTCGAAGGAGCGGTTCATGACCTGCCGGCGGGAGATCATGTTGCGGACCGGCTGGTAGCTGAGCCCCAGCAGCAGCGCCGCGACCGCGAGGACCACGACCTCGTACCACAGCGGCGCCCCGGGCACCGACGGCGGATCGGTGGGGAACTCCACCGCCGACAGGGCCAGCACGATCGTGATCCAGTTCAGCCAGGAGAAGTTGCCCGACAGTACCAGCCACAACTGGGTGACGATCATCAACGCGGCGGCGGCCGACGCGACGGGCTGCGGGGTGAACAGCAGGAAGGGAACCACGAGTTGCGTGACGTGGTTCGCGGCCACCTCGACCCGGTGCAGGGGCCGGGGCAGATGGTGGAAGAACCAGCTCAGCGGGCCCGGCATCGGCTGCGTCTCGTGATGGTGGTCCAGGCACGTCAGCTTGCGCCAGCACTCGTCGCCGCGCATCTTGATCAGCCCCGCGCCGAACTCCACGCGGAACAGGATCCACCGCAGCAGGAACAGCACGACGACGGGCGGCGCCACCTCGTCGTTGCCGAGGAACACGGCGAGGAAGCCGACCTCCAGCAACAGTGACTCCCAGCCGAACGAGTACCAGGTCTGCCCGACATTGACGATCGACAGGTACAACGCCCACGGCACCAGCCACAGCAGCATGCCGCCCCACAGGGGCAGAGCCGAGTCGAGCCCGGCCAGCAGCGCCGCCGACACCGCGCAGCCCGTCCACGCGCAGACGGCGAAGAAGCGGTCCGAGTAGTGCAGCCGGAACAGGCTCGGTGCCCGTTTGAAGGGCACCCGCTCGACGAACTTCGGCACCGGCAGCATGCCGCGTTCCCCGAGCAGCGCGCGGAACTGCAGGGCGGCCGTCAGGAACGCGACCAGGTACATGGCGGCCAGCGCCCGCTGGAAGACCAGCCGGGTCAGCCAGTAGTCGGATGCGGTGAACCAGTCCACGGCCGTGCGTTCCTCCCAGTGCGGCACCGGACCCCGGTGTCACGCTCCGTATGCCACCGCTCCGGTTGCGTAACCCGAGTGAGCGAAGCAAACAATAGTGATGAAGTGCCATATTTGTGACGTCATGTATGTGTGACGTCATGTGACGAAGTGAGCTGGAGGGCGAGGTGCGGACACCTACCGGGACCTTCGTCACGGCCTGCGCGCTCTTCGCGGTGGCGCTCCTCCTCTCCGGCTGCGGCGGCGACAGCGGCGGCGGTGGCGACGCCGCGGGCACCCGCGGGGCACTCTTCCTCCAGCCGGCCGCGGCCCAGGGGCCGAACCCCTTCACGGACTCCACGGCCACCACGACGGCTACCCCGTCCCCCATCCCCCGAACGCCTCAGACGGCCGGCGCAGGCGACGCGGCCCCGGTCTCCGCCGACCTGAGCGGCCTGCGCTCGCTCTCCGGCGGAACGCCCGGCCTGTATGGCGGCATCGAGCGGACCGGCAGTTGCGACATCGCCCGGCAGATCGGCCACCTCATCCGCGACCCGGCCAGGACGCGCGCCTTCGCCCGGGTCGCGGACGTCTCCCCGGCCTCCGTCCCGGACCACCTGCGCGCACTGACGCCGGTCGTGCTGCGCGCCGACACCCGCGTCACCGACCACGGCTTCCACACCGGCCGGGCCGCCGGCCACCAAGCCGTCCTCCAGGCGGGCACCGCCGTCCTGGTCGACGACCGGGGTGTGCCGCGCGTCCGGTGCGCCTGCGGCAACCCCCTGCGCCCTCCCGTGGCGCTGCGCGGCACGCCGGAGACCGAGGGCACCGCCTGGCCCGGCTACCGGCCCGGCGGGGTCGTCGTCGTGACCCCCGCCCCGCAGGCGATCACCACTTTCACGATCGTCGACGTCAGCACCCGCACCTGGATCGAACGGCGCACCGGCCACGACGTACGCCACGACCGGGCCCTGCCGCCACCGGTCTGGGCGACGGAGCCGCCGCCACCGGCACCGGTGGCGTCCGAGCCGCCGCCCCCCGTTCCGCGCGAGCCCGGCGTCTCCGCGGACCCGGACAGCGCGTCCCCCTGGGACGTGAGCTCCCCGCTCACCGTCACGGACGCACCACCGCCCGACGAGCCCGGCCCGCCGCCCGGCGAACCCTCCCCCGAAGACCCTGAAGACCCCGAAGACCCCGCCGGCCCCGACACCGGCGAGGTCGGCCCCGACGCCGTGCCGGACACTCCCGATGCGCCCGACGGAGCCGGGCTGATTCCCGACGACCGGGCCGCCGACGTCATCCTCGGCAGCCCCACGGACATCTTCGGTAACTGAGGGCCGCTTCGGCGGAGCGGCCCGTAAACTCAGCACATCCGGTCGAAGAATCGGACGAATCCTGGCAAGGTGGGCCCATGGCTGATCGGGGAGCGAGCGCCCTGTCACTCCCGGACGACTGGCCCGCCCACCCGGACCCGATCCTCGCGCTCAACCGGATGGGCAGCTTCGACTGGGATCTGGACACCGGCCTGATGCACATGGACGCCCAGGCCCACGAGATCTTCGACGTGCGCCCCGACGAGTACGACGACCATCCCGAGACGCTCGCCAAGCGCGTCCCGCCCGGTGAGTCCCGGCGCCTGGACACCGCGGTCTCCCAGGCCCTGAAGGACGGCAGCGAGAACTACGGCGCCTACTTCCGCATCCGCCGCCGCGACGGCTCCCTGCGCTGGACCCACACCCAGGGCTACATCCGCCGCGACCACACCGGACGGCCCCGCCGCATCATCGGCATCGTCCGGGACGCCACCCGGGAACTCGCCGAGAGCGACGCCCGCAGCGACGAGGCCGCCCAGGACGAGGCCCGCCGGCAGCAGACCAGCGTCGTCGAACTCACCACGGCCGCCCTCGCGCACGCCCGCACCGTCCAGGACGTCATCGACGTCCTCAAGGACACCCACGGCCTCACCCACCTGGGCGCCGCCAGCCTCGTCATGGGCCTGGTCGAAGCGGGCCGCATCCGCCTGGTCGCCGAGGGCCCCGCGGACAGCTTCGTGCCCGGCACCCGCATCACCCGGATCGACGAGCCCTACCCGATGAGCGAGGCCGTACGGACCCTCGGCCCCTGCTTCATCGAGTCGCCGGAGGAGTTCGCCGAGCGCTACCCGATCCTCTGGCCGCACATCACCGGCCTGAACATCACCTCGGCCGCCTATCTGCCGCTCATCGTCCAGGCACGGCCGATCGGCGCCATCGGCCTGCTCTACAGCGACCGGCGCGGCTTCACCCCCGAGGAGCGCAACATCCTCGTCGCCCTCGGCAGCAGCATCGCGCAGAGCCTGCAGCGGGCCATGTTCTACGAGCAGGAGATGGACCTGGCGCAAGGTCTCCAGCAGGCCATGCTGCCCCGGACCATCCCGAGCGTGCCCGGGGCCGACGTCGCCGTCCGCTACCGCGCCGCCACCATCGGCGGCTCCGTCGGCCGGGACATCGGCGGCGACTGGTACGACCTGATCCCGCTGCCCGGCGGCCGGGTCGGCGCCGTCATCGGCGACGTCCAGGGCCATGACACGCACGCGGCGGCCGTCATGGGCCAGCTGCGCATCGTGCTGCGCGCCTACGCCGCCGAGGGGCACACCCCGGCGACCGTGATGGCCCGAGCCTCCGTCTTCCTGCACGAACTCGACACCGACCGCTCCGCGACCTGCCTCTACGCGGAGGCCGACCTGTCCACGGGCGTGCTCCAGATGGTCCGGGCCGGCCACATCGATCCGCTCGTGCGGCACACCGACGGCTCCTGCCGCCGCGTCACCGTCCCGGGCGGCCTGCCGCTGGGCCTGTCGGCCGAGTTCGGCCGCCTCGACTACCCGGTGAGCACCGTGGAGCTGGACCCGGACGAGACGCTGCTGCTGTGCACCGACGGCCTGGTGGAGCAGCCCGGCGCCGACCTCGACGACGGCATGCGCACCCTCACCGCCCTCGTCGACACCGGCCCCGACGACGTACGGGACCTCGCCGACCGGCTCATCGACGTGGCCGCCGAGCGCGGCGGCGACGACGACGTGGCGCTGCTCCTGCTGCGCCGGCGCGGCCCGGACAGCCCGCGGTCCGGCCAGCGGCTCCAGCGGCACGTCGCCCCCGGCGACCCGGCGGCCCTGGCCGAGGCCCGGCACATGATCCGTACCGCGGTCGGCGTCTGGGGAGCCCGGGAGCGCGCCGACGACATCGAACTCGTCGCCGACGAGCTGATCACCAACGCCCTGATGCACACCGAGGGCTCCGCGATCGTCACCCTGCGGACCCTCACCGGCTCCGAGCGCCGGCTGCGCGTCGAGGTCGAGGACTCCTCCAGTGCCCTGCCACGCCGCCGTGAGGCGGGCGAGTCGGGCGTCTCCGGCCGGGGCCTGCTGCTGGTCGAGCTGCTCACCGACGTGTGGGGCGTGGAGGCACGCGGCGGCGGCAAGGCCGTGTGGTGCGAGTTCGTGGTGCCCGGCCAGGACTGACCCCGCGTGGCACTCTGGACCTATGCCGGAACTCCCCGAGGTCGAGGCGCTCAAGGACTTCCTCACCGAGCATCTCGTCGGCCACGAGATCGTACGGGTGCTGCCCGTCGCGATCAGCGTCCTGAAGACGTACGACCCGCCCCTGTCCGCGCTGGAGGGTCACGAGGTCTCCGCGGTACGCCGGTACGGCAAGTTCCTCGACATCGAGGCCGCGGACGGACCGCACCTCGTGACGCACCTGGCCCGCGCCGGCTGGCTGCACTGGAAGGACCGCCTGCCCGACGGCCCGCCCCGCCCCGGCAAGGGCCCCCTCGCGCTGCGCGTGGCCCTGGAGACCGGCGCCGGTTTCGACCTGACCGAGGCCGGCACCCAGAAGCGGCTCGCGGTGTACGTCGTGGCGGACCCGCAGGAGGTCCAGGGCATCGCCCGGCTCGGCCCGGACCCGCTGGCCGACGACTTCGACGAGCGGCGCTTCACGGAACTCCTGGCCGGTGAACGGCGGCAGCTCAAGGGCGCGTTGCGCGACCAGAGCCTGATCGCGGGTGTGGGCAACGCCTACAGCGACGAGATCCTGCACGCGGCGAGGATGTCGCCCTTCAAGCTGGCCGCGTCCCTGAGCGAGGAGGAGACCGGCCGGCTGTACGCGGCCCTGCGCGACACGCTCACCGAGGCGGTCGAACGCTCCCGGGGCGTGGCGGCCGGCCGGCTGAAGGCCGAGAAGAAGAGCGGCCTGCGCGTGCACGGCCGCACCGGCGAGCCCTGCCCGGTGTGCGGCGACACCGTCCGTGAGGTGTCCTTCAGCGACTCCTCGCTCCAGTACTGCCCGACCTGCCAGACGGGCGGCAAGCCGCTGGCGGACCGCAGGATGTCCCGGCTGCTGAAGTGACGCCGCGGCCCGGCCCCACCGGTGCCGACGCGCAGCATGGAGCGCCCGGGAGCGCTCACATCGATTTCACAGACACCGGATTGACGGGTGCCGTCCCCATTGAGGATCTTCACTGAATGCCGAATTCCGGCTGGGGTGCCAGACCATCGCGCACCCGACGATATTCCGGAATTCCCACTTCCGCCACGGTCGTGCGTCGGGCGGAACTTGGGTCAGTTCTGCAGCGCACCTGGACATAACCCTGAGCACTTGTGATTCTTGGTGCGTACGTGCAAGCCGGCGCAACGTCCATCGTGCCCACCAGCGGTTATCGGCGGTCTCCCAGCGCGACGGTGACTGGAGGTGGGTGCTCTAGGGGGAATGCATTGAAGCGCTCGCAGGTAGTGAGAAGGGAATTACCTTCGGCTGGACAGCTCGATGTACGGACGGCGGAGGTTGCATGTGAACGGCCGCCGGAATCAGAGACGATCACAGTGCGGATAGAATCCCTGATACCGGGTGAGTCATTACGGTCGAAAGGTGTCGAGCAACATCACGTCGCGGTACTGGCGGAGATCGAAGCGCCACTCCCGCCGATTCTCGTCGACCGAAGAACCATGCGGGTCATCGACGGAATGCACAGGCTCCTCGCGGCTCTGCTGAACGGCCGCCGGACGATCGAGGCGGAGCTGTTCGACGGAACTCCGGAAGAGGCCTTTCTGCGCGCCGTCAAGGCGAACGTGGTGCACGGGCTTCCGCTGTCGCAGGCCGATCGCCGGGCCGCTGCCGCACGGATCATGTCGTCCCATCCGCAGATGTCGGACAGGGCGATAGCGCGGGCCTCCGGGCTGGGAGCGAGGACCGTCGCGAGCATCCGGCGCAGTTCGACTGCCGCCGTGCCGCAGTTGAGCAGCCGGGTCGGCCGCGACGGCAGAATCCGGCCGCTGAACGGGGTCGACGGCCGGCTCAGGGCCGTGGCGGTACTGACCGAGCATCCCGAGGCGTCGTTGCGCGAGGTCGCCCGGCTCTCCGGGGTGTCGCCCGCGACGGTGAGCGACGTCCGCCGGCGGCTGGCCGCCGGGGAGTCCCCCCTGCCGTCCAAGCCGGAGTCCGCCGAATCTCCCGAAACCGACAGGAACGGGAACCTCGCCCAGCGATCGGGACCCGACACCCGTAACGGCCAGACCTTCGTGGATCCCGTTCCCGTACTGGCGAAGCTGCTGCGTGACCCTTCCCTGCGTCACAAGGAAGGGGGCCGTCAACTGCTTCACCTGCTCCGCCAGAACGCGGTCGGCGTGCAGGACCTGATGATCCTGTCCGACGCCGTACCTCCCCATTGCCGGTCCCTGGTCATCAATCTCGCGCAACATTACCGGGATGCCTGGCAGTGCTTCGCCGAGAAACTCGGTGAGCCGGCCTGACCTTTCCGGTGCAATGGAACAAGGTTACGCGCCCGTAGCCACGTCGTACGAAGCGAGGCGATTATTTCCCGCCGAAACCGAACTTTCGGCGGGAAATACTCACCTCGTAAGTCGGCGGGTGCGGCCGGAAAGCCGACAGTATCCGGTATCAGCCCGAAACGGCCCAGGTGCCGCCAGCGCCCAGCCAGCGGGACAGTTCCGCCGCCGAATCCTTCTGCACGACCAGTTCGACGAGGCCGCGGGTCTGGTCCTGCGCATGCTCGATCCGGACGTCCTCGATGTTCACGCCGATCTCACCGATCGAGGTGAACAGCTCGGCCAGGGCCCCCGGCTTGTCGGAGATGGCCACCGAGACGGTCGCGAGTTCCGTCCGCCATGTTCCCGGTTTGCGCGCGATTCTGGCGCATCCCCGGTTACCTTCCAGCAGCAGGTCCTCAAGATCCTCCTGAGCGCCTCGGCGCTTCGCCGGGTCGGCGTCGGCGTCGGAGACGGCGCGCAGCGCACCGATGGCCCGGCCCAGGCCGGTGGCGAACGCGTCCAGGACGTCCGCCACCGCCGAGGCGTTGGAGCGGAGGATGTCCCCCCAGAGCCGGGCGTCACCGGCGGCGATCCGGGTGACGTCGGCGACCCCCTGCCCCGCCAGCCTGACGCTCTCCTCCGGCGCGTGCTCCAGGCGCGCGGCCAGCAATGAGGAGACCAGATGGGGCGCGTGCGAGATCAGGGCCACCGCGTGGTCGTGCACGCCGGCGTCCATGACCACGGGCATGCCGTCGCACAGCGCCACCAACTCCAGCGCACGGTTCAGCACCTCCTGGCCGGTCGCTTCCGACGGGGTGAGCACCCACGGACGCCCTTCGAAGAGGTCGGCCCGGGCGGCGAGCGGCCCGGAGCGCTCGGTGCCGGCCAGCGGATGGCTGCCTATGTAGCTGGTCGGATCGGCCCGCATGGCGCGTACGTCGTCGTGCGGCACCTTCTTGACGCTGGCGACATCGACGTAGGCGCGGGCCATCCGGCTTTCCTGGACGCGTGCGAGCACGCTTCCGACCTGGGCGGGCGGCACGGCCAGCACCGCCAGGTCGACCTGCTGGTCCGGCGTGTCCAGGGAACCCGCGCCCATGGCCTGCGCCGTCCTGGCCGCCGCCCGGTCGACGTCCTCCAGGTGCACGCTCACCCCGCGCCGGGTCAGCGCGAGCGCCACGGACGTGCCGATGGCTCCGGTGCCGATGACTGTCGTCGTCTTCATCGTGCTCCCATATGTGCGGTGATACGGGACGGGCTCGGTATGCGCGGTGATACGGGATCGGCTCGGCATGCGCGGGTGATGCCGGATTTCGGCTCGACGGGCTGCCGGGCCCGGGGCTGGTCGAGGGAACTCACGACTCCCCGAGAAGACGCCCCCCGTGCAGCGTCTCCCCGTACGCGAACACATGGCCCGCGCGCACCTCCAACGGCGAGAGCAACCCGAAATCCTCCACCGGGCCTTCCAGGAAAGCGAGTTGTCCGGGACCGCTCCAGATCCGCGAGAATTCGACGCCGCTCACCTCCGAGGCGACCAGCCGCGTCCGGGGCGGGGTGTCGGACGACACCCACTGCGGAAACACCAGGCTGTGCGCCAGAGGGACGTCGTGCAGCGCCGGGGCCCGCTCGGTGGAGTGCTCGATCGTGACCGACGCCTCCACCAGGCGCCGGCCATGGACGGAGAGCGCGCCGTCGAAACGCCCGCCGGGAGCGAGCCGTGAACCCGCCCGGCCCATGGTGACCGGTCTGGTGTGGTGGATGGCACCGAACTGCTTGGGCATGCCCTGGACCCAGCCGCGCATCATCGGTACGGGCTCGTCGACCCAGGCGAAGGGACAGCGCGCCATCGGCCGGCCCTCGAAGGCGCACGAGAGAAGGATCAGGAACTCGGAGAACCGGCAGGCGGCCGGGTCGGCCAGCTCCCGGCCGTCCTCGGAGCACCACTGCCAGGTGGCGAACACGGCGGCCGCGGCGCCCGGATCCGCTCCGGGGCCGAGGCCCGGCGGGAGGAAGCGCCGGGCGGCATCGGGGTCGACGCGGTAGTCGACCATGAGGATCTCGCCGGAGAAGTGCCACGGCGGAGGAGTGAGCATGGACGCCTTCCCGGAGGGGGAGAGCGGAAGGCTGTATCCGCGAGGGGAGGCGGTGCCGGGGTCAGCAGCCGGATGCCCCTCGCTGTGCGCGGTGGTGGTCGTCACGGTTCCTCTCCGTTCTCAGGGCCCGGCGTGCCGCTGGACCAGGCGGTGGTCAGACGTCGCGCGGCGCGTTTGAGCAGGGCGGGCGCGTTGAAGCTGAAGGCCAGGCGCACGCTCGGGACGTGGGCGACGCCGAAGCGCGAACCGGCGGCGACCCGCACGCCGGCCCTGTCCGCCCGGGCGAGGAGGTCGTCCTCGCTGAGCCCCAGGTCGCAACGGAGCCAGAGGAAGAAGCCCCCCTGCGGACGCCGGATCCGCACCCGGTGGTCCATCGCCCCTCGCAGCACGTCCACGAGCGTGTCGCGGCGCCGCCTCAGTCGCGCGCGCAGTACACCGAGATGCCGGTCGTAGCCACCGTCGGCCAGCAGCCCGCTCACGGCGAGTGAGGTGATGTGGTTCAGGGAGCCCCCGCTGACGAACAGCCCGTGCGAGGCGATCCGTTCGGCCAGTGCCGGCTCGGTCTCCAGCCAGCCCAGCCGGAGTCCGGGCCCCAGGGTCTTGGAGAAGCTGCCCAGCCGGATGACACCCCGGTAGCCGGCGAGGGCTGCCAGCGGAGGGGGAGGCACGGGGTCGTCCGTCAGGGTCAGTTCGCCGTAGGCATCGTCCTCCACGACCAGAACGTCGTGTTCCGCGGCCACGCGGAGGAGCTTGCGACGGCGTTCCAACGGCATGGTGGCGCCCGTCGGATTGTGGTGGGTCGGGGCGAGGTACACGAACGCGATCCGGCCCCGCACGCCGTCACCTCCGGCAGCGTCGCCCGTGAGAGCGCGGTCGAGTTCTTCGGGCAGCATTCCCGACTCGTCCATGGCGACCCTGCGGGGACGCAGCGAGCAGTCCCTGAAGATCTGCTGCCCGAGGTCGTAGCCGAGGTTCTCCACGAGCACGGTGTCGCCGGGGGCCGCGAGCGAGGTCGCCAGCAGGTACAGGGCCTGAGACGTGCCCGCCGTGACGACCACGTGCTCCGGGCCGCAGGGGTGTCCCCCCTGTGCGCCGGCCCGGGCGGCCAGCTGGGCGCGCAGCGGCAGGGCACCCGGGTTGTGGCCGTAGCCGAGCGTCGCCGACCCGTACTCCTCCAGCGCGCGTGCGTAAGCGTCCCGAACCAGTTCCACGGGCAGGAGTGCTGGTTCGATGTACCCGGGCCCCAGATCGAGGATGCCCGTGGGGGCGACCTCCTGTACGACACCGCGACGCCACTGCCGCGTGTGCGACAGCGCGTGCGCGACGCCGTACGGGAGAGCCCGTTCGCCAGCCGGTGCCATCAGCGCGGAGTCAGTACGTGACGCAGTGCCCGTACGCACTGGGACAGCGGGGCGGACGCCCGCGCCAGTGCCAGCCGCAGGGTGGGGTCGCCCCGGTCCGGGTCCGCCCAGTAGAAGGGCCGACAGGGCAGGGCGTAGATGTTGTGCTCGCGCAGCGCGTCCCAGGCCTGGGTCCCGCTCATGTGCTTGATCAGCACCCGCTCCACGCTGGCCCGGCTTTCGGGGTCGGGCACGCCGACCGTGGACAGGTCCGCCAGCCCGGAGCGTACGACGGCACGCTGCACGGCGATGAACTCGTGCAGCTCCGCCAGCCCCCCGGCGGCGGCGTCCTCCGAGAAGCGGCGGACCATCCCGAGGATCAACGGGGAGACGCCGAGCAGTATGTCGGAGTAGATCTTCTCCACCGGCAGGCCCAGGTGCTCGGAGTGGGCCAGCATGCCGACCTTCAGGTCGAGGGTGGGCCACAGTTTGCCGGTGTCCTCAATGACGACCCAGCGTGCGCCGCTGGCATCGAGGATCTCGTAGTGGTCGTACTGGGCGCGGGTGTCGAAGCCGCGGAACGAGGTGTCCAGGGCGAGCACGACCCCGTGCTCGGCGCACTGTTCGGCCAGCCGGCGCAGCCGCTCCGGAGCCATGACCCGCCCCGTCGGGTTGTTGGGCGTGGTGACGAAGACACAGCTCACGGACTTCAGCAGGCCCGGGGCCAGATCGTCCTCGTGCAGGGGGTCCTCTTCCAGGGGGACCAGCTTCAGACCGTTGCCGCGCAGCAGGTCGGCGATGTTGTCGAAGGTGGGATGGACCAGCGCCACGGTGCCGGTGGTGCCGGACAGGGCGCGGGAGAGGATCTCCATGGCCACCGACGAGGAGTAGCAGCTCAGCACACGGCCGGGGGCGGACGGGTAGCTGTGCTGGCCGAGGGCCTTGAAGAACGCCGCGTGCGCCTCGCGTTCCAGCTCCTCGACAGGGCGTTTCTCGCCCTCCTCGAACAGCAGCGGGAGATCGTTGACGATCTTGCTCTGCCCGGGTGTGAGCGGCTGGCGGGCGTGTCCGTCAGCGATGTTGAACTCGCTGTTGAGAGCGAGGAATTCGAGTTGGGTGAGGTTTTCCGCGCCTGATCCGGCGTGCGCAGCGTGGGTCTTGCCTTGCAGTGTTCCGGGCACAGGTATGCCTCTCTGAGAAGTCACGGATTCCCGGCAGCGGGACGGGCGGACGTACGTCGGACGCCGTGCGACGAGGGAGTGGGACGGACGCCTCTGACGACCGGTCAGCGAACGAGGTGCCTGCGGTGGGGATCGAACCTGCGGTGCGGGTGGTCCGGTTCTGTGCACGGGACGGCGTCGGCGTGCCGCGACTTCGGAGCCTTGTCGACCTGCCCCCGGCCAGGGCGCGGGAGTTCGGTCACCCGGTCGTTCCCGCGTCCGGTGACGAGCAGGGTACCCGACCGTTCCCCGGTCCCGTGGAGCGTCCGCACGTCACGTCCCTCCCCGCGGGGGGTTCCCGGCAGCCTGGCGCTGATTTCCCGCACACAAAAGATCTTTACGCAATTGAGCGACCCACTCTACGGCCTTTGCCTCGCCGGGCTAAAACGCCTGTCTTTCCTGCCCTTCGCACATGCCGACCGAGCACGGGCGACGGTGTTCAACTGCGGCACGGCAGCAGTCGAACACGGTGGCGACATGCCGAATCGCTGGGGCATTGTGTTCCGTCTGCGGCACAGGTGTGGTTCTCGCCGGATCTAAGGAGTTGGACGTTGCTGTCAGCACTGAACCACGACGACCTGCATCCGATAGAAGAAGTGGAAATCAGCTCTCTTTCCATGGGGGACTCCCCGCGAATTTCCGGTGAGAGCCCGGAACACGTGGAAATGCTGGCCGCTGTCGACGTACCGCTTCCACCGATCATGGTGCACCGGCCCACCACACGGGTCATCGACGGCATGCACCGGCTCAGGGCCTCGATGCTCATGGGCCGCAAGACGATCGCGGTGAGGTTCTTCGACGGCACCGAAGAGGACGCCTTCGTCCTGGCCGTGAAGTCGAACATCACGCACGGTCTGCCGCTGTCGGCCACCGACCGCAGGCACGCCGCCGAGCGCATCATCGCCACGCACCCCCGCTGGTCCGACCGGATGATCGCCTCGGTCGTCGGCACGTCCGCCAAGACCGTCGCCGAGATCCGCCGCACTGCCGACGCAGGTGGGACGGCAGGATCCACCCGCATCGGACGCGACGGCCGGGTCCGGCCGGTCGACGTGAGCGAGGGCCGGAAGCTGGCCCACGAAATGATCGTCCGCGATCCCGGTCTGTCGCTGCGTCAGGTGGCCCGTGCCGCGGGGATCTCGCCGGAGACCGTCAGAGACGTCAGACACCGGATGCTCCGCGGCGAGGACCCGGTTCCCAGGGCGCGGCCGCGCGACCTCGTCGAGCAAGGTGCCGGCGACCGTACCGGCGGCCACCGGACCGAACTCGTCACGAAAGCCCCCGCCGAATGCGAGGCGAAGCCGGCGCCGGCCCTCGTGGTGAAGCGATTGCACGCGGATCCCGCGTTGCGCCTGAACCAGAGCGGGCGCGACCTGTTGCGGCTTCTGAACATTCACATCGTACGGTCCGAGGACTGGAACCGAATCATCGAAAGTGTTCCGCCGCACCGCATGGAGACGGTGGCCCAACTGGCCCGCTCCTGCGCCGAGAAATGGTCCGAGATCGCATCACGTATCGAACGAAATGCCTCGGACCTGAGCTAGCGGAAGGGCGCGACCCCGAGAAGTGTCCACACTACGAAGCTTTACGGAGGCGGCCATGGAGATACGATCGATCGATCACGTCGAATTGTTTGTCGAGGACGCGGAAAAGACGGCAGGTCAGCTGTGCGACTCCTTCGGTTTCACGCTCGCCGGCCGCGGCGGCGCGGCGACCGGCCTGAAGGGCTGTGAATCGGTCCTGCTGCGTCAGAACGACATCGCCCTGCTGCTGACCACGGCCTCCGGCGCCGACCATCGTGCCGCCGAGTACGTTCGCCTGCACGGCGATGGCGTCGCGGTGATCGGCATCCGCGTGGACGACGCGCACACCGCGTTCGCCGAAGCGGTGGCGCGCGGAGCCGTCCCGACGGCCCCGCCCGAGGAGTTCGGGCCCGTCGGCGCGCGAGTCACCTTCGCGTCGGTGACGGGGTTCGGCGACGTGGAGCACCGCTTCGTCTCCCGGGAGAACCCCCGCGGGCCGTTCGCGCCCGTCATCGAGGAGACGGTCCCCCACGAGCCCGGCGGCATGCTGAAGCGGGTCGACCACTTCGCGGTGTGCGTGCCGGCCGGTGAGCTGGACGAGACGGTCCGCCACTACCAGGAGGCTTTCGGCCTCACCCAGACGTTCGAGGAACGGATCGTCGTGGGCTCGCAGGCCATGGACTCCAAAGTCGTCCAGAACGAGTCCGAGACGGTCACCTTCACGATCATCGAGCCCGACGCCACCCGCGACCCGGGCCAGATCGACGCGTTCGTCGCGTCCCATGGCGGGGCCGGCGTGCAGCACGTCGCGTTCCTCACCGACGACATCGCCGTCGCCGTACGCGCCTGCGGGGAACGCGGGGTGCGATTCCTCACCACGCCGCCCAGCTACTATGAGATGCTGCCCGCGCGGCTGGGCCGGATCGGCGTGCCGGTGGAGGAGCTCAGCGCGCTCCACATCCTCGCCGACCGCGACCCGTCGGGGGTCATGTTGCAGATCTTCACCGAGTCGACGCACCCGAGGCGGACCCTGTTCTGGGAACTGATCGACCGCCGCGGGGCCCACACGTTCGGCAGCAACAACATCCACGCCCTGTACGAAGCCGTGGAGCGCCAGCAGGCGGCGGAAACCGCCCACCTGGCATGAGGCACCGCCGCAGATATCTCGTCGTGAGCCGTGAAGTGGGGCCTTGATGGAACTGTCGCTCGGTGAATTCGCGTTACGTGCCCAGGAACGGCTGGATCCCGCGGTCTGGGATTTCATCGAAGGCGGCGCCGGAGAGGAACGGACCCTCGCCGCGAACACCGCGGCGTTCGACCGTGTCCTGCTGCGGCCGTCGGTGCTGACAGGGGCGGGCAGCCCGCAGACCGCCACCAGGATCCTGGGCCGGACCTGGGACGCGCCCCTGGCGGTCGCCCCGGTGGCCTACCACACGCTCGCGGACCCGCTCGGCGAGCAGGCCACCGTCCGCGGAACAGCGGCGGCCGCCAAGGTCCCGGTCGTGATCAGTACCTTCGCCGGACGCACCTTCGAGGACATCGCCGCCGAGGCCACCACCCCCCTCTGGCTGCAGGTGTACTGCATGCGGGACCGCTCGGTCACCCGCGGCCTCATCGAGCGGGCCGAGAACGCGGGCTTCGAGGCGCTGGTCCTCACCGTGGACACGCCCCGCCTCGGCCGCCGGCTGCGGGACCTGCGCAACGACTTCCGGCTGCCCCCGGGCATGATCCCCGCCAACCTCGCGGGTGACGGCTTCGCGGCGCCGGCCGCGCACTCGCGTGCCGAGTTCGATCCCGACCTGGACTGGTCGGTGCTGGACTGGCTGCGCTCGGTCTCCACACTGCCGATCCTGATCAAGGGGGTCCTCACCGGAACCGACGCGGTACGCGGGGCCGAGGCCGGAGCGGACGGCATCGTGGTCTCCAACCACGGAGGCCGGCAGCTCGACGGCGTGCCGGCCACGCTCGACGTCCTGCCCGAGGTCACGGCGGCGATCGGCGGCCGCCTCCCCGTCCTCCTCGACGGCGGGGTGCGCCGGGGCCGGGACGTTCTCGCGGCGCTCGCGCTCGGCGCCGACGCGGTCCTCATCGGGCGCCCGGTGCTGCACGGCCTGGCGGCCGGCGGAGCCGAGGGGGTGACCGGCGTCTTCTCCGTTCTCCTGGAGGAACTGACCGACGCCATGTCGCTGGCCGGTCTGAAGACCGTCGCGGACATCGGCCCCGATCTCGTCCGCCCGGCCCCGCGCGCTCCTCGCCCGGACACCGCGACGGCCGCGGCGCACGGGCACACCGAGACCGGGGGCGGGGCAGCGCTGCGGATCGCGGACCTGCATCCGAGCGTCGCCGACCCGGTCATGGACACCATGAACTTCCTGAACGAGGTGACGCTGCGCTACCCCGAGGCGGTGTCCTTCGCCCCCGGCCGACCGTACGCGGGGTTCTTCGAGACCGATCAGGTCATGGGTTACCTGCGCCGCTACATGGATCACCTGACCGAGCAGGGCCGTTCGCAGGCGCAGGTGCGCGACGCGCTGTTCCAGTACGGGCCGTCCGCGGGCCTGATCCGCGAGCTGATCGCCCACTCCCTGCGGGTGGACGAGGACATCGACGTGCCGCCCGAGTCGATCGTGGTCACGGTCGGCTGCCAGGAAGCGATGTTCCTGACGCTGCGTGCGCTCATGTCCGGGCCGGACGACGTGCTGCTGGTCTCCAGCCCCTGCTACGTGGGGATCACCGGGGCCGCCAGGCTGCTGGACGTCCGGCTGACCGCCGTCGAGGAGGGCGAGAACGGACTGTCGTGCGGCGCCCTGGAGGCCGCCGTCGCGGCGGAGCGGGCGCGGGGCAGACGTCCGCGGGCCGTCTATCTGGTGCCGGACCACTCGAACCCGTCCGGCGTCAGCATGCCGCTGGAGGCCAGACTGGCCCTCGTGGACCTGGCCGAGCGGCTCGACATCCTCGTCCTCGAGGACAGCCCGTACCGGCACGTCAGCCCTGGCGCACAGGTGGCGTCGCTGAAGTCCCTCGACCGGACCCGGCGTGTGATCCACCTCGGCTCGTACGCCAAGACCGTCTTCCCCGGGGCACGCATCGGGTTCGCGGTGGCGGACCAGCCGGTGCTGGCGCCGGACGGCAGCACGACTCTCCTGGCGGACCAGATCGCCAAGATCAAGAGCATGGTCACCGTGAACACCTCGCCGCTCAGCCAGGCGGCGGTGGCCGGTGCCCTGCTGGAGTGCGACGGCCGCGTCTCGGAGCTGAACACGCTGACCGCCGCCCACTACGGGGAAGCCATGCGCTTCACCCTGGAGTGCCTGGCGCGGGAGTTCCCGGCCGAGCGCAGGAGCCGACTGCAGGTGAGCTGGAACGAGCCCAGCGGCGGTTTCTTCCTGACGCTCCAAGTGCCGTTCCGTGCCGGCAACGCCGCACTGGCCCGCTCCGCACAGGACTTCGGGGTCATCTGGACGCCGATGTCGTACTTCTATCCGCAGGGCGGCGGCGGCCACACCATCAGGCTCTCCACCAGCTATCTGACCCACACCGACATCGAGAAGGGAATCGCACGGCTGGCCGAGTTCATCGAGTTCGAGAGCGCGGACGCGGTGCGCTGAACCCCCGCGACGACGCAGAGGGCCCCGCTCCCACGAGCGGGGCCCTCCACGTCGTCCGCGGGGCGGGTGCCGTACGGTCAGGCCGGATCCGGCTCCTCCCAGAACATGCTGTCGGACGAGGCGACGAGGCCGCCGTCGAAGACGGGAACGTCATCGCCCGCGTGCTCGCCCAGCTGGGCCCGGGTCTGCACCTGCGAACCCTCCTGCATCGCCTGGCGCACCACCGACGACCGGAACAGCGGAGCCATGCTCTCCTCCCGCTGGTCGACCAGGCTGTCGATGGCGTCGGCGAACTCCGCCGACCGCTGCTTGAGCCGGAGGGCGCCCGACTCGGCGTCGGAGAGGTCGAAGTCGGTGCTGGACATGCCCGCCACCAGCTCGACGAATGACTCCAGTTCGGCGTGGTCGCTGTTGATGACCTTCTTCGCCGACCAGAAGTAGGAGTCCTCGTCGACGTGCATGTCGTAGAACGACGTCAGGAACTCGTAGAAGACGCTGTACTCCCTGCGGTACCTCGCCTCGAACTCGTCGAAGGCCCGCTGCTCGCCGATCTTCCCCGCCAGGACGCTGTTGATGGAGCGGGCCGCCAGCAGCGAGCTGTAGGTGGCCAGATGGACTCCAGAGGAGAACACCGGGTCGACGAAGCAGGCCGCGTCGCCGACCAGCACCATGCCCGGCCGCCAGAAGTTCGTGTGGTGGTAGGAGTAGTCCTTGCGCACCCGTATCTGGCCGTACTGGCCTTCCGTGACACGGGTGGCGTCGGCCAGGTGCTCCTGGATCAGCGGGCACTCGGCGATGAGGTTGCGCAGCGCGGCCTCCGGGTCACCCTGGATCTTGGCCGCGTCCTCCCGGCGGACGACGGCGCCGACGCTGGTCAGTGTGTCGCTGAGCGGGATGTACCAGAACCATCCGCTGCCGAACGCGACGCACAGGATGTTGTTGGTGTTCGGTGCCGGCAGCCGCTTGCCGTTCTCGAAGTACCCGAACAGCGCCAGGCTGCGGAAGAAGTCCGAGTACTTCCGCGAGCCGCCGACCCGCTTGTAGATGCGGCTGGTGTTGCCCGAGGCGTCCACAACGTACCGCGCCGACACCTCGCGCTCGGTGCCGTCCGGGTCGGTGTACCGCAGCCCGCTCACCCGCCCGTCGTCGCCCTCCACGACCTCGGTCACCGTGCGGTTCTCGCGGACGTCGACGCCCTTGCGGACGGCGTTGTCGAGCAGGATCTTGTCGAACTTGCTCCGCTCGACCTGATAGGCGAACGAGGTCGGTCCGGAGACCTTGGACGAGACGGAGAAGGAGAAGTTCCACGGCGTGGGGTTCGCGCCCCATCGGAAGGTGCCGCCGCGCTTGTGGGGAAATCCTGCCGCGGCGAGTTCATCGGTGACGCCGAGCAGGTGGCAGATGCCGTGAATGGTGGACGGAAGAAGCGACTCGCCGATCTGGTACCTGGGAAAGCTCTCCTTTTCCAGCAACAGGACGCGGTGCCCCTGCATGGCCACCAGTGACGACAATGTCGACCCCGACGGGCCACCGCCCACGACCACCACGTCGAATTCCTCGTGCTGTGCTGTGCTCATTCGGCCTCCCGGAACGCACCGATGTGATCATTGCGCTGGTGACTCTTTTGTCAGCGTTCCACAGATCCGGCATCCCCCAAAGGCTGGACGATTTCCCGTGGCTGGACACCTGGGGAAACGCGCCGCGCAACAGAAAAAGGCGCCGCCGGGAGAATTCCCGGCGGCGCCCGTACCGGCGGCGGTCGAGACGGGGGTCAGCTCACCCGTCGCCGGATTCGCCAAAGACCGAAGGCGGTGAGGAGCACGCTGAGCACCAGATAGATCCCGGTCTCCAGCCCCTGGAAGGCCCAGTAACGGCTGCGCGGCTGGTAGAGGACATCGACATGCAGGTTCTGCTTGGCGAGGCACACCGCCGTGTCGCCGAAGGTGCCGCCGGCCCCTGTCTTGGGCGGGCTGTCGAGGCAGTCGTTGAACTTGGTCCCGCTCAATGTCTGCCCGTCCGCGGTGCGCAGCGGGCTCGTCTCGGCGATCCACGCGTCGGGTGCGCCCGGGATCTTCACCCCGCCGATCACCGAACCGCCACCGAGACTGCCGAGATTCTGCGCCTGGTTGATGGCCTGCTCCGTCATCTGCAACGTGGCCTTCTCCGGCGGCATGAGGCTGGGCCGCACCGCGTTGGGGAAGAAGAACTGGAAGGCGAGGAAGACGACGAGCGTCACCGCCATCGCCGGCAGGGTCCGGCGCAGCAGCAGCCCGATCACGGTGCCGAGCGTGAAGGCCACCGCGGCGTAGCCGATCGGGGCGATGTTGCGCGCCCCGAACACGAACGTGTCGAACTGCTCCTTGACCACATTGTCGAAGGGCCGGGCCGCCCAGGTCAGCAGGGCCGCGGCAGTGCCGGTCACGACCACGGCGGCCGCGCCCATGAGCAGGATCTTGCTCAGGAGCCAGCGCGGCCGGGTGACGCTCTGGTTCCACACCAGCCGGTGGGTGCCGTTCTCGAGTTCCCGGGCGACCAGGGGAGCGCCCCAGAAGGTGCCGATGAGGGCAGGGATCAGGGCGAGTCCGGTCGCCATGAACAGCAGCGTGTTCTGGTAGGCGCTGCGGAACTGGGCTCGCGCCTGCGCGCAGTTGGCCGAGTTCTCGCAGTTGGCTCGGTAGACGTCATGGGCGTCACGGATGTCCCCGCCGAGATACACCAGGTACATGGCGATCACGGCGAGCGCACCGGCGCCGACCAGCGCCTGGACGCGGAACTGCCGCCAGCTCAGCCACATCATCGCGGGGCCCCCCAGGCTGCGGCTTCGGTCCGGGCGGCGGGCACGGCGGCCGCCCGGGTCATGTAGGCGAGGACGAGTTCCTCGAGCGTGACGGGTTCCGCCTGGTAGGGCAGTTCCCCGGGCGCGCCGCTGGTGCGGACGATCGCGTTGCTGTGCTTGCCGCTGTGCTCGATCGAGATCACCTCGACCCCGGCGGGCGGATGGTCGAACTCGCCGCGCGGCACGACCAGTCGTGCGTGGCCGGCCAGCAGGTCCCGGGTGTCACCGGCGACCTGTACCCGCGAGTCGCACAGCACGATGATGTAGTCGCAGACCTGTTCGACGTCACCGAGGAGATGCGAGGAGAGCACGGCGCTGGCGCCGAGTTCCAGGACGAATTCCATCAGGTTCTGGAGGAACCCCTTGCGCGCCAGGGGGTCCAGGGCCGCCGCCGGCTCGTCGAAGATCAGCAGCTCGGGGCGTTTGGCCGCCGCGATGGTCAGCGCCAGCTGCGCCCGCTGACCGCCCGAGAGCTGCCCTGCCTTCTGCTCCGGGTTCAGCCCCACCTGGCTGATACGCCGCTCGGCCAGGACCGGGTCCCAGCTCGGATTCATCTTCGCCCCGAGCTTCATGTGCTCGGCGATGGTGAACGAGCCGTACACCGGCGTGTTCTGAGCGACGAACCCCACCCGGGCCAGATGCGAGGCATTGGCCGCCGGACGGGATCCCAGCACGGCCAGGGACCCGGAGGTCGGCTCGGTCAGCCCACAGGCCAGGTGCAGCAGGGTGGATTTACCGGCCCCGTTCGGGCCGACCAAGCCGATGACACGGCCGGCGGGGATGGTGAGGTTGACGTCGCTCAGGGCCAGCCTGCCGCGGCGGCCGTATTTCTTCGTCAAGCCCTCTGCGTGAAGTGCGGGAGGGGCGTCTGCGTGAGGCATGTCCCCATCCTCGAATTCCCCGCCTTTTCCAGCATCAGTCCAAAGCACGGTTCCCGTTGCCGGCGGCCGTACTTTCGGCTGGTTGGGGGCTGCGGCCCTGCTGGTGGGCGAACTGGGTCCGGTACAACTCGGCGTAGAGCCCGCCATGGGCGAGCAGTTGCTCGTGGGTGCCGCGCTCCTGGATCCGTCCCCCGTCGATGACGAGGATCTGGTCGGCGTCCAGGATGGTGGACAGGCGGTGTGCGATGACCAGTGACGTCCGTCCGGTCAGAGCGGCCTTGAGCGCCCGCTGGATGGCCAGCTCGGACTCGGAGTCCAGGTGCGCGGTCGCCTCGTCGAGGACGACGATCGGCGGCGACTTGAGCAGCAGCCTCGCGATGGCCAGCCGCTGCTTCTCGCCGCCGGACAACCGGTAGCCGCGGTCACCGACGACCGTGTCGAGACCGTCGGGCAGCTGCGAGATCGTCGGCCAGATCAGCGCCGCCTCGCACGCCTCGACGATGTCGGGTTCGGTGGCGTCCGGGCGCGCGTAGAGCAGGTTGGTCCGGATGGTGTCGTGGAACAGATGCGCGTCCTGCGTGACGACGCCGACCGTGTCGCCCAGCGAGTCGAGGGTCAGGTCACGGACGTCGTGACCACCGATCCGCACCGATCCCGAGGTGGCGTCGTAGAGCCGCGGCACGAGCTGGGTGATGGTGGTCTTGCCGGCCCCGGACGGCCCGACCAGCGCGGTGAGCCGCCCGGCCGGGGCGTGGAAGCTCACGTCGTTCAGAACCAGCGCGCCCGGACCGTGCTCGCTCTTGCGCAGCGGCAGCAACTCCAGGGAGGGCAGGGACACTTCCTCGGCGCTGGGGTAGCGGAAGGCGACGCTGTCGAACTCGACGTGGGGCGCCACGCCGTTCCGGTGTTCCGAAACCCGGGCCGGCAGTGCGCGCGCCTCGGGCCGCTCGGTGATGAGCGGCTGGAGGTCCAGCACCTCGAAGACGCGGTCGAAGCTGACCAGCGCGGTCATGATGTCGCTCTGAATGTTCGTCAGCTGGTTGATGGGGCTGTACAGCATCATCAGCAGGGCGACCATGGCCACCAGCGTGCCGATCCGGATCTGGCCGTCGATGACGAACCAGCCGCCGAAGCCGTAGACCAGGGCGGTGGTGACCGTGGTGAGCAGGGTGACGAGAATGAACAGCAGACGGGCGTGCACATCCATCGAGATGGCGATGTCGCGCACGAGGCGCGCCTTCTTGGAGAACTCGGCGGACTCCTCCTCGGGTCGGCCGTAGAGCTTGACGAGCATCGCGCCGGAGACGTTGAACCGCTCGGTCATCATCGAGCCCAGCTCGGCGTCCTTCTGCATACCGCTGCGGGCCAGCCTCTCCATCCGCTGGGCGATGATCTTCCCCGGGATGAAGAACAGCGGGATCATCACCAGCGCCGCCAGCGTGATCGGCCACGACAGGTAGAACATCGCGCCGAGCACCAGGATCAGCGTCAGCATGGTGGACAGCGACTGCGAGAGCAGCGTCGTGAGGGCCTGCTCCGCACCGACGATGTCGGTGTTGATCCGGCTGACCAGCGAACCGGTCTGCGTGCGGGTGAAGAACGCCACCGGCTGCCGCTGGATGTGCGCGAAGACCTTGGTACGCAGGTCGAAGATGAGGCCCTGGCCGACCCGGCCGGAGAACCAGGCCTGTATGTAGATCGCCACCACGTTCAGCAGGGCGAGGCCCGCGACGAGCCCGGCGAGACCGAACACGACCGAGGCCTTGCCGGCCACGATGCCGTCGTCGACGATCATCTTGAGCATCAGCGGGATCGACACGGTGATGACTGAGTCGACGATCGTCGCCAGCATCACGATGGCCAGTGCCCGGCGGTAGCGCATGGCGTAGGGAATGATGCGCTTGAACGTGCCGGGTTTGACCCGCTGCGGATCCACCAACCCTTCGACGCGCAATCCGATCGTGCCCATGGTCGGGTCGTGTCCTGGGGTCACGGAGAAACTCCTCAGTGGTTGTCGAGAAACTCGATGATCGCCGCGTTGAGCACATCGGGCCGTTCGAGATACCCGAGGTGCCCGCAGCCGGAGATCTCGACGAGATCGCAGCCGGGGATGGCCTCGGCGACCTCCGCGCCCAGGTGCGGCGGAGTGATGAGGTCGTCGGCGAAAGTCACGACCCGACAGGGCGCGGTCACGCCGCGCAGCGCCGGACGGCGGTCGTCGGCGAGGTCGGCCCAGGCATGCCGGGCCTGAGCGTCCCCGCCCCCGGACAACTCGAAGATGTCCAGCCAGGCGGTCACGGCGCCGTCGTCGTTGAGCGTGACCGGCGAGAACATTTTGAACACCGTCGTCGCGGCCTCGTACCCGGCCGGCAGCCGCACGCCGCTCTCCACCAGGGCGATCTCCGCCTGGGTCTGGGCCCGCCGCGCGGCGTCCTCGCGGGCCCGGGTGGCGATGAGCACGGCGCACCGTACGAGTTCGGGATGGCCGATCGCCAGCTCCTGCGCGATCATCGCCCCCAGGGAGGTGCCGACGACCCGGCACGGAGCCAGGTCCAGCGCCTCGATCAGGCCCTTGACGTCGGCGGTCATGTCCAGGAGCGAGTACCTGCCCGGTGGTGCGTCGGACGGCGGGATGCCGCGGTGGTCGAAGACGACCGAGGCGTAGCCGGCCGCGTGCAGCGCCGGTGTCTGGTGCATCGTCCAGGCGTGGCCGGCCGATCCCGATCCCATGATCATGAGCACCGGCTCGCCCTGGCCCGAACGCTCGTAGGCGAGCCGGACCCCGCCCACCGTGACGAAGTGCGTGGCGCGTCGGCCCGCGGCGTAGCCCATGCCACCTCTCCCTCCTCGTCGGCGCAGGGCAGTGCCGTTCCGCTGCGTCCTGGTCTTCGGGGCGGCTCACTATCGCACGCGGCCCCGGCGTGGTGCAGTGGGTGCGAAGCGTCGGCCTGGACACCCCCTGTCCACCCGTCCAACTGCGGTAACGCCCTCAGTTGGACGCGCGCCGACGGCGTCCAAGTAGGCCCGGCCGACGGTTGATCCGCTGCTCGGGGCTGAGCCATATTGGGCGCCGTGAGCCCCTGATGCTCATCCAAGTCCCCGCGCACTTTCCGCATCGGCCGCCTGGCGCCCCGCCGGGCCGAGGGAGGGACCCTCTTGTCAGCCTCCGACCCGCCGGCCACCCGGCCGACGCCCGGGAAGATCCGGTCCTGGCTCGTCGAACGCGTCGCCTACTACGCCAAGGTGCCCGCCGAAGAGATCGACGCCGACGTTCCGCTGCCGCACTACGGACTGGACTCGGTGTACGCCTTCGCGCTCTGCGGCGACATCGAGGACGACCTCGGCCTCGTCGTCGAACCCGTCCTGCTCTGGGACGTCGACACCATCGCCGGGCTCACCACCCATCTGGCCGAACTCACAGCCGACTGAAGGCCTTCGAGGGGGGAGGACGATGCGTCGACAGGACCTTCGGGAGCTGATGTCCGGCCAGCTCGGCATCTGGTACGCCCAGCAACTCGAACCCGGCAGCAGCGTGTACAACGTCGCCGAGTACATGGAGATCCGCGGTGACGTGGACATCGAGCTCCTCCTGTCGGCGCTGCGGCATGCCGTGCGCGAGGCGGAGACCTGTCGGCTCCGGTTCCGGCTGCGGGACGGGGCACCCCGGCAGTACGTCGACGACGCGGCGGACCTTCCCGTGCACGTCGCCGACCTCAGCGCCGCCGAGGACCCCCGCGCGGCGGCCGAGGAGTGGATGTCGGCCGACCTGAACCGTCCGGCGGACCTCCTCACCGGTCCGCTGTCCGCCCACGCCGTGTTCCGGCTGGGGCCGGACCAGGTCGTCTGGTACCAGCGCGCCCACCACATCGTCCTCGACGGGACGAGCCTCTCGACGTTCGCCGCCCGCGTGGCGGACGTCTACACGGCGCTCGCGGCCGGGCGCGAACCGACGGACGGCGCGCTGAAGCCGTGGTCCGTACTGCACGACGCGGACAGCTCCTACCTCCGGTCGGCGGCATACGAACGGGACCGGGCCTTCTGGCGCGAGTCGCTGTCGGACCTGCCGGACCCGGACGGCGCGCGAGGAGACCGCACCCGGGACCTTCCCGGGCCGCCGCTGCTGCACGTGCACGACAGTGACGCGGCCGCGGCCGCCGACCTGCGGGCGGCGGCACGCCGGTTGCGCACCAGCCTCGCCGGACTCGCCCTCTCGGCCGCCGCCCTGTACCGGCAGCGTTCGACCGGAACGCGCGACGTCGTCCTCGGTGTCCCCGTCACCGGGCGGACCACCAGAGGGGAACTCGGCATCCCCGGCATGACCTCCAACGTGGTGCCGCTCCGACTGGCCGTCGACCGCGGCATCACCGTCGCCGAACTCCTGCGGCGGACCGCCGGCGCGGTGTCCGACTGCCTGAGGCACCAGCGCTACCCGTACGGGAACATCCTCGCCGACCTGGGACTCGTCGGCCGCGGCCGGCTGCGCGACCTGAGCGTCAACCTGATGTTCCTGAACCGGCCGCTGCGGTTCGCGGACGCCGTCGCCACGCGGACCGGCCTGTCGAGCGGCCCGGTCGACGACGTCACGATCGACATGTACGACCAGACGGACGGCGGCCTCCGGACGATCGTGCAGACCAACCCCGACCGGCACGCGCCGGGAGCGGGAGCGGAGATCTCCCGCCGGTTCCGCACGGTGCTCCGCCGGCTGGCCGAGGCACCAGCCGACGAGTACGCCGACCGGATCGACGCCCTGGACGAGGACGAACGGCGGCAGGTCCTCGTGACGTGGAACCGCACCGGGACCGGCGACAGCGGCCGGACCGTGCTGGGCTGCTTCGAGGCGCACGCCGCCCGCGACCCGGGCGCGATCGCCGTGGTGTGCGGCGCCTCGGAGATCACCTACCAGGAACTGAACGCGCGGGCCGGCCGACTGGCCCGGCGGCTGCGCCGCCACGGCATCGGCCCCGAGTCGGTGGTCGCGCTGTGCCTGCCGCGCGGCCCGCTCCTGCTGACCGCGATGCTGGCGGCCTGGAAGGCCGGAGCGGCGTATCTGCCGATGGATCCCGAACATCCCGCTGAGCGGGCGCACCTCACGCTCACCGAGAGCCGGGCAGCCGCGCTGATCGCCACCGGGGAGCTCCTCGACGACCTGCGGGGGAGTGGCGTCCCGCTCATCGACCCGGACGCCCCCGAAACGACCGCCCCCGAGGCCGGAGAACCGCACGCGTCGCGGGACCTGCTGCCCGGCCAACTGGCCTACGTGATGTTCACCTCCGGTTCGACAGGCGTCCCGAAGGGGGTCGCGGTCACCCACGCCGGCCTGGCCAACTACGCCCTCTGGGCGGCCGGGTTCTTCCGGATGCGCCCCGGCGACCGATCGCCCCTGCATTCGTCGATGGCCTTCGACCTGCCCCTGACCGGCGTGCTGGTACCGCTGGTGTGCGGCGGCACGGTGGACATCAGCCCCGAAGGCGGCGCCGAGGGGCTCGCCGCGCTGATGAAGGCGCGCGCCGGTGACGGGTTCGGCCTGGTCAAGATGGTGCCCGGGCACCTCCCGCTGCTGGCCACGATGCTCACGGCCCGCGAGCAGGGCTCCGCGGCCCGGCGGCTGGTGGTGGGCGGCGAGGCACTGCCGGGTGCCCTCGTACGGGCCTGGCGGGACAACGCGCCCGACACGGTGGTGGTCAACCACTACGGCCCGACCGAAACGGTCGTCGGCTGCTGCGTCTTCGAGATACCCCCCGGGCAACCCGTGGGCGACACGGTGCCGATCGGCCGGCCGATCGCCAACACCCGCCTGTACGCGCTGGACGACGTCCTCAACCCGGTCCCCGTCGGCACCCTGGGAGAGCTGTACGTCGCCGGTGCGGGACTGGCCCGCGGATACGCCGGGCGCGCGGGACTGACCGCGGAACAGTTCGTGGCCTGCCCGTTCGGGCCGGCCGGGCAGCGGATGTACCGCACCGGCGACCTGGTGCGGTGGACCGCCGACGGGCAACTGGAGTTCGCCGGCCGGGCCGACGACCAGATCAAGATCAGCGGATACCGGGTCGAGCCCGCCGAGATCGAGGCCGCACTGACTCGGCACCCCGCGGTCGGCCGGGCGGTCGTCGTGCCCCGCACGGCACCCGGCGGCCCCCAGCAGCTGGTGGCCTACGTGGTCGCCACCCCCGGGCAGGACGCGGACCCACGGGAATTGCGCCGGTTCGCCGCGCGCGCTCTGCCGGCACACATGGTGCCCGCGACGGTGATGCCGCTGGACGCCATGCCGCTGACGGCGAACGGGAAGGCCGACCGGCGTGCGCTGCCCGCACCCGTGTTCCCCATCTCGGATCGCGCGCCGCGCACCCCGCGGAAGACCATCCTGTGCGGACTGTTCGCCGAGGTGCTCGGCCTGGACCGGGTGGGGGTCGACGACGACTTCTTCGCCCTCGGCGGGCATTCGCTGCCGGCCACCCGGCTCATCAGCCGCATCCGGGCCACCCTGGGCGCCGAGGTGCCGATGAAGGCGCTGTTCGCCGCGCCCACGGTGTCGGCCCTGGACGCCTGGCTGGACAGGGGCGGGCCCGCCCGGCCGGCCCTGCGGCCCGTACCGCACCCGGACCCCCTGCCGCTGTCCCCGGCACAGCGCCGCCTGTGGTTCCTGCACCACCTGGAGGGCCCGTCGGCGACCTACAACGTCCCCCTGGGACTGCGGATCACCGGGGCGCTGGACCGAGAAGCCCTCCAGGCGGCGCTGGGTGACGTCGTGGCCCGCCACCAGGCACTGCGCACCGTCTTCCCGGACGAAAACGGGGCGCCCCGCCAGCGGATCCTCACCCCGGAAGAGGCGCGCCCCCGGCTGGAGACCACCCGGGCGAGCGGGCCCGGGCAGCTCGAGGCCGCCGCACGGTACGCCTTCGACCTCAGCCGCGAGGTGCCGCTGCGGGCCGAACTACTGACCGAGGGGCCGGAGGAGCACGTACTGGTCCTGGTCGTGCACCACATCGCCGCCGACGCCTGGTCGGTGGGCCCGCTGGCACGTGACCTGGCCACGGCGTACGCCGCCCGCAGCCGGGGCAGGGCGCCGGACTGGGCGGCGCTGCAGGTGCAGTACGCGGACTACACCCTGTGGCAGCACCGGTTGCTGGGCGCGGAAAGCGACCCGGACAGCCTGATCGGACGCCAGATCCGCTATTGGCAGGACCAGTTGGCCGGGCTGCCCGTCCGGCTGGAGCTGCCCACCGACCGGCCCCGCCCCGCGGTGGCCTCTCGCCGCGGCGGCCTGCGGAGCTTCCGGCTGGAGGCGCCTGTGCACCAGGCGCTGACGCGGCTCGCCCGGGAACGGGGAGCCACCCTGTTCATGGTGCTGCACGCGGCCGTGGCGGCACTGCTGACCCGGCTGGGCGCCGGCACCGACATCCCGCTGGGCGCCCCGATCGCCGGGCGCACCGACGAGGCGCTCGACGACCTCGCCGGCTGCTTCGTGAACACGCTGGTCCTGCGGGCCGACACCGGCGGGAACCCGGCCTTCACCCACCTCCTCGACCAGGTCCGGGAGACCGACCTGGCCGCCTACGAGCACCAGGACGTCCCCTTCGAGCACCTGGTGGAGGTGATCAACCCCGAACGCTCCCCGGCCCACCACCCCCTGTTCCAGATCAGCCTCAGCCTCCAGAACGTCTCACCCGGGGCCGTCGAACTCCCCGGCCTCGACACCCGGCCGGAGCCGGTCGGCACCGACACCGCCCGGTTCGACCTGATGATCAACCTCACCGACCGTCATGACGGTGGCGGAGCCCCGGCCGGTGTGGAGGGGACGGTCGAGTACGCGGCCGACCTCTTCGACGCCGGTACCGTCCAGACCCTCCTGGACCGGCTCGTCCGGCTGCTGGAGCAGGTGGCCGACGACCCGGGGCGGCGCCTGGGCGACCTGGATCTGCTGACCGCCGACGAGCGGCACCGGCTGCTGGTCGAGGTCCACGCCCCCGGCACCGAGGTACCCGAAGCGACGCTGCTGTCCTTGTTCGAGGCGCAGGTGGCGAGGGCACCGCAGGCGACGGCGGTGACGGCGGGTGAGGTGGCCGTGTCGTACACGGAGCTGGACGCCCGTGCCGACCGGCTGGCGCGGCGTCTGGTGCGGCGCGGGGTGGGCCCGGAGTCGATCGTCGGTGTGCTCATGCCGCGCTCCGCCCACTTGGTGGTGGCGGTGCTGGCGGTGCTGAAGGCGGGCGGCGCGTATCTGCCCGTCGACCCGGACCACCCGGCCGAACGCATCGCGTTCCTGCTGGCCGACGCGCGGGCCGCCTGCGCCGTGACGACGGCCGACTTCGCGTCGGTCCTGCCGAAAGACGTGCCGGTGGTGGTGACGGACGCTCCCGAGTCCGACGAGGAGACCGGCGGAGAGCCGCTGGAGGCCGCGCGCCCGGATCAGGCGGCGTATGTGATCTACACGTCGGGATCGACCGGCCGCCCGAAGGGCGTGCTGGTGCCGCACCGCAACGTCGTGGCGTTGTTCGCCGCTGCGCGGGAGGTGCTCGACTTCGGTGCGGATGACGTGTGGAGCTGGTTCCATTCGCTGGCCTTCGACTTCTCCGTGTGGGAGTTGTGGGGGGCGTTGCTGCACGGCGGGCGGGTCGTGGTGGTGCCGTTCGAGGTGTCGCGGTCGCCGGTGGAGTTCCTGGAGCTGGTCGAGCGCGAGCGGGTGACGATGCTGAGCCAGACGCCGTCGGCGTTCTACCAGTTGTCGGCCGCGCTGCCGGACGGCGAGGGTGGGCTCGGTGCTGTGCGTACGGTGGTCTTCGGCGGAGAGGCGCTGGAGCCCGCGCGGCTCGCCGGCTGGTGGGAGCGGTACGGCGGCTCCGGGCCGCGGCTGGTCAACATGTACGGCATCACCGAGACCACGGTGCATGTCACCCATCACGACCTGTCTCCGGACACCAGCGGGCAGGGCAGTGTGATCGGCCGTGGGCTCCCCGGGTTGTCGGTGTTCGTGCTGGACGAGTGGCTGCGCCCGGTTCCGGTGGGTGTGGCGGGCGAGCTGTACGTGGCCGGGCCCCAGGTGGCCCGTGGTTACGCGGGTCGTCCGGGGCTGACCGGTGAGCGGTTCGTGGCGTGCCCGTTCGGTGCGGGCGGGCAGCGGATGTACCGGTCGGGTGACCGGGCCCGGTGGACCCCGGACGGCCGGCTGGTGTTCGAGGGCCGTGCGGACGAGCAGGTGAAGATCCGCGGGTTCCGGATCGAACCGGGCGAGGTCGGGGCGGTACTGGCGGCCCACCCGGCCGTCGCCCAGGCCGTGGTGACCGTACGAGAGGACTCGCCCGGTGACCGGCGACTCGTGGGTTATGTCGTTCCCGGTGAGGGCGTGGACGCCGGTGGGCTGTCCGAGCTGGTGCGTGGGTTCGCCGCGCAGCGGCTGCCGTCGTACATGGTGCCCTCGGCGTTCGTGGTGCTGGACGTCCTGCCGTTGACGGTCAACGGCAAGCTGGACCGCAGGGCTCTGCCGGCGCCGGCGTACACCGCGGGCGGCGGCCGTGCCCCGGCCGGCCCCGAGGAGGAACTGCTCTGCCAGGCCTTCGCCGAGGTGCTGGGCCTGCCGTCCGTCGGGGTCGACGACGACTTCTTCGCACTCGGCGGGCACTCCCTGCTGGCGACCCGGCTCATCGCCCGCATCCGTACCTCGCTGCGTGCGGAACTGCCGATCGAGGAACTGTTCGCGACTCCTACACCAGCCGCACTCGCGGCCTGGCTTGCCGAGCACGGTGGCCGGACCGGGAGCACCAGGCCCGCGCTGCGCCCGATGCGCTGAAGGAAAGGGGTTCACATGATTCCCGCGTCGTTCGCTCAGCGGCGGTTGTGGCTGCAATGGCGGATCGAGGGGCCCAGCGCCACTTACAACAGCCCCACCGTCCTGCGGCTGACCGGAGATCTGGACCGGCGGGCACTGGACGCCGCGCTGCGGGACGTCGTCACCCGGCACGAAGCCCTGCGCACCGTCTTCCCCGAGGTGGACGGCGAACCCCACCAGCGGATCGTGCCCGCCGCCGAACTGGACTGGGAACTGCCCGTGGTCGAGGTGACCGGGGGCGAAGCCCGTACGCGGTACCAACGGCTGTACACGATGGACGAACTGTGCTGGGACGAACCGGTCCTGGCCCTGCCGACCGCCGAGGCGACCGGTGACCTGCCGACGGGCCGGATCGACGCCGGAGACCTGCCCGGCGCGGTCGCGCGCGTCGCGGCCCACACCTTCGACCTGTCCACGGAGATCCCCGTACGGGCATGGCTGTTCGCCGTGGCTCCCGACGAGCACGTACTGGTGACAGTCGTCCACCACATCGCGACCGACGGCTGGTCGGCCGGCCCGTTCACCCGCGACCTGGCGACCGCGTACACCGCCCGCAGCCAGGGCCGGGCCCCGGACTGGGCCCCGCTGCCGGTGCAGTACACCGACTACACCCTGTGGCAGCGTGAACTCCTCGGCAGCCGGGCCGACGAGGGCAGCGTCCTCTCCCGCCAGATCGCCTACTGGCGTGACGCCCTGGCGGGAGCCCCGGAGGAGCTGGCCCTGCCGACCGACCGGCCCCGCCCGGTGACACCCTCCCACCGCGGGCACGCGGTCGCGATCGGCCTGCCCGCCCGCACTCACGCCCTGCTGGCCGCGGTGGCCCGCCGCCACCGCGCCACCCCGTCCATGGTCTTCCAGGCCGGGCTCGCCGTGACGCTGTCGCGGCTCGGCTCCGGTCACGACATTCCCATCGGGACGCCGACCGCGGGGCGCTCCGACGAGGCTCTCGACGACCTGATCGGCTTCTTCGTCAACACTTTGGTGGTCCGGGCCGACCTCGCCGGAGACCCGACGTTCGCCGAGGTGATCGACCGGGTGCGCACCACGGCCGTGCGCGCCTTCGGCCACCAGGACGTGCCGTTCGAGCGCCTCGTGGAGGAACTCGCCCCCACCCGTTCCCTGGCGCGTCACCCCCTGTTCCAGGTCGTCCTCGCACCGCTCGACGCCGGGGCACCGACCGACCTCCACGACCTGCGCGGTGACACGCTCTCGTTCGGCCGTGTCACGGCCAAGTTCGACCTGGAGGTGTCGCTGGGCGAGGCCTTCGACGACGGCGCCCCGGCGGGCTTACGGGGCGTGGTCACGGGGGCGGCGGACCTGTTCGACGCGGGCACGGTCGAACGGATCGCGGGCTGCATGGTGCGGGTGCTGACGGCGATGGCCGACGACCCCGACATGCGCATCGGCTCGGCCGATGTCCTGGGCCCGGACGAGTTTTCCCGGCTGGTGGAGCAATTCAACGACACCGCGGTGCCGATGCGCGGCATGTCGCTGCCGGAGGCGTTCGCGGAACGGCTGGCGGCGCATCCGCAGGCGCCGGCCGTGGTGTGCGGCGATGCCGGGATGTCGTACGCCGAGTTGGACGCGCGCTCGGACCGGTTGGCGCGGGCTCTGGTGGCGTCGGGGGTGGGGCGGGAGTCGGCTGTCGCGGTGTTGATGGAGCGGTCGGCGGAGTTGGTGGTGGCGTTGCTGGCCGTGTTGAAGGCCGGTGGTACGTATCTGCCGCTGGATGTGACGTGGCCGGTGGCGCGGATGCGTGCGGTGGTCGCGGACGCGGGCGCCGGACTGGTCCTGGTGAGCGAGGCGTCGGCCGGGCAGGACCTCGGGATCGCGGAAGTGTCCGTGGCTGCTGTTTCGGACGGGGGGCTGCTTCCGGTTGTGGAGGACTCGGCGGCCGCGTATGTGATGTACACGTCGGGTTCGACGGGTGTGCCCAAGGGTGTGGTGGCCACGCACCGGGACGTGGTGGCGCTGGCCCGGGACCGGTGCTGGGGGGCGACGCCGAGGGTGCTGTTCCATGCTCCGCACGCGTTCGATGCGTCGTCCTATGAACTGTGGGTGCCGTTGCTGTCGGGTGGCACGGTCGTGGTGGCGCCGGACGAGGCGGTGGACGCGGCGGTGTTGCGTCGTCTGATCACCGGTCACGGCTTGTCGCATGTGCATGTGACGGCGGGTCTGCTGCGGGTGCTGGCGGATCAGGATCCGGGCTGTTTCGCCGGTGTGATGGAGGTGTTGACGGGCGGGGATGTGGTGCCGGCCGGGTCGGTGCGGCGGGTGCTGGAGGCCAACCCGGGTGTGGTGGTACGCCACCTCTACGGGCCGACCGAGGTGACCTTGTGTGCGACGCAGCACGAGGTGGGTGACTCCGGTGGTCTCAATGGCGTGGTGCCGATCGGGCGGCCGTTGGA